>CAYYNL010000013.1:0-38820 GCA_964472925.1 uncultured Fibrobacter sp.
AATGGGAAATAATTTTTCGGTGATAGTGGGAAATAATAAATCGGTGTTGACAACTGACAGCGCTGACTACGCATACCCGGTAATACAAAGGCATCTTCGATTCCTGGTCCACCGTCACTGATAAGTACCTCAAGTTTTTCTGTATTCATGCGATTGTACAACTCTTTTGCACATTCTTTCCACTCTTTATTTACCCACATTCCAACTAATTCAAATGGTTTATTTTCATTTACTGCAGCAAAAGCAAAACGGATCTCACCTTCATAGAAAACTGGTTCATCGGTATTTTCCCGATTCTGAAAGCGTGCACCAGTTCCGTCAACCATTAAATACCGGAACCATCGTTTCTTCAGGTTTGGAGTGAATGAACCATTGCCAACAAGATCTTTAAGCCGGCGGTGTATAGTACTCTTACTGGGCGATACACCTTGCAATCTAGCTGCTTCTTTGGAACTTTGTGAAAATGATAACTTCGCAAGAAGACCTGCTGCTGGGGTCAAACACCATTGGAGCCAGCGGTTATAGGATGGTACCTCAAGAACGTTCTTTCCTGGATGGCAGGTGTGACCATTCCACAAATCAATGAATTTGGTAAACCTGGCATTAATATTTCCCATAGGTGTACGAAACTGTCTGCGAGAATAACCCTTATTGCGATAGCGAAAAGGAAATTGTTCTACAGCCGCATTACAAGCTTTACGGTCTATCGACTCAAGTATTTCTATCAAAATATTCTTTCCCAGTTCGTTTTGATAAGAGTGAATCGCTTTAATGATACCATTGATATTATTATGATTTTCTGTTATATTGATTTCGAGTTCGAGTGTCAGCTCGATCTTCATAGCCGGAATTCCTCCTGTTTTGGTGAAAGATGGAGTAATATCCGGCTTTTCTATTTAAAAAGCAAGCCTTTTTTTGTATTTGCCACCAATTTCGGGACGACGTCTATTTTTGTAGCTCATACTTTGACCATCATTCGCAAGAACTACGGATGCAAAGTATGAACGAAAATTGAGTTAAGAAAGATTAGTGTATTGTCGCTTTCATCATGAGTTGATCGAGTATTCTAAAATCATATTGTCCTTCTTCGAGCTGTGGAACAGAACCATAGAGGCCGTGAAGGGAGAAAGGATCAGATTTATTTTTACAATGTTAAATTAAAATTATTTAATTTCATCAGTACCACAATCCTTTTTCATAAAAAACACAATTCTCTTGCATTTACCGTTCCTTCATCCCATTAAAAAGACCCTTTTACGGCGGGATTTTGAAAACAAACACAGAAACACTGGTAGACCTCTGAATTTATAAAATACCACCAGGGCTCTTTTTATCAATATTTATGAATCTTGTGGGATGGTAGTGTTTTCATTCTATATTAAGTAATGTTCAGATTGAAACATCAAGAACGAATTCAAAGGAGTAATTCTATGTTCAGAGGGCTATTAATAATTACATGGGTAATAATTTTTTGCAATTTTTATACTATAGCACAAATAAAAGTTGCCTGTATAGGAAACAGCATCACTTCCGGATATTCCAATACCGGTTATTCTTATGTACCAAAGCTTGCAACTTTACTGGGTAATAGTTACACTGTTGTAAATTATGGAGTAAGTAGAACTACTTTGATGAAAAAAGGTAATCAACCTTACTGGAACACTTTTGCCTTTAAAGAAGCCTTAACGTCAAATGCCGACATAATAACCATAAAGCTGGGTACCAATGATTCAAAAACGGTTAACTGGAACAATTCTCATAAGCAGTTTAAAGAAGATTATCTGGCGCTTTTAGATACATTGTTAATTTCAAATACCGGAAAACCTGTAATCTATCCGGTACTTCCAGCACCGATATTTAATCATCCGGTTGCAAATTCATGGGGTATGAGAGACAGTGTCGTTATTAATTGCATAATTCCTTTAATTCGGGAGATTGCAACAGAACGTGGATTAAAGATTGTCGATGCGTATACACCACTGAAACAGTTTAGCAACTACTTTACCATCGATGGGGTACACCCGGACAAGAATGCAGCAGACAGTATAGCATATTTTATTTACAGGGCCATTACTGAGAAGACTCAAATAGAGAATAGCCGATTTAAGCCAATCAAAAGACAGGAGACAAAGCGGGTTTATTCAGTTTTTTATGGTATGAATATGCCTGACCTTTTTACAGAAATGACTCCGGGTTATCGTTATGAGCTTTCAATGTTATCTATAAATGGTGTATTGATAGGCAAAATGCCACTATTCAAATCCACAGGTTCGAAAAAACAGGTTAAAAGCATGCTTGATAATACATGTGGGACAGGGCTTTTGATAGTGAGACAAAAATGAAATAAGCCCCAAGGTTTTCCTTGGGCTTCTGCTATCTATTTGAGGAAGCCATCTTATTATATGTTAAATGACTCAATGCCTTTTTAATTGTTAAAAAATGGGATATCTTAGGCTTTCCTTAGTCCTTGAAAAATATAATGGAATAAAAAACTGGATTTTGACTACTGGGTGGAAAGACAAAAGTCGATTTTCGCTTTTAGTTACCGCTCTATTCAGGTATATGGGAAATATCAAAAATCTCATTGTTTAAGCTTACAGCATATTTTGAACCGGTGCGGAGCCAGATGTCTCGTAAAGGCACTATCGTGCCTTCTTGCTTTCGCGGCTTTGCCGCTCAATCAAGCTACGGCCTGTGGCGGTAGTACTTGACTGTCTTATTGTCGGGTAAGAAGTTACCTTTGTCCATCCCAGATTTTTATTACCGATGATATACATTCCATCAGGAAGTGAACCGATTGAAAACACTCCTTTCCCTTTTATATCCGGAAAGACTTGAGCTATCTTTTTGCCATTTATGGTAGTGAGATAAACAGTATTGTGTTTTAAATCGGTTGTGTTGGTTGTAAAAGAGATCCTGGAGCCATTCGAATTAACCATCATTTTTTTTGGCAGGCGATTTCGTTTCTCATTAGTTGAAAACGCGATTTTAGTAGTTGCTGTATCCCAGGAAAGCTTTATCATCACAGTATCGATGATGCTTCTGGCAATAGCAATATTGTCAGCAATTGATGGATGCCAGTCGCAACCGGTATTCTCCACAGATGAGGGAAACACGGCTTCAAACACCTGTGGATGATTTAATGTTCCATTTTCCTTATAAACAACCTGTTTAACCAGTCTTTTAATTTTTTCCTCTGTAGTGGAAACACAGGAGATCTTCGCTAAAGGATAGTTTGTAATAATCCGATTAATTAACTGGTGATAGTTATTCGTGAACATGCTGTCATCGGGGTGTGGTTGGGTGGAAAAATCATTTGTGCCTAAGCAGATAACTACCAGATCAGGGATCCAACGGGTAAAGTCCCATTTCTGGTCAGAGGCATCACCCAGAATCGTTTCGTAATAATAAAGGAAAGGTTTATCAGATCGCTTGTTTGAATCACCGAAATTTCTTACTACTCCTTTGCCAGAGCATCCAAGAATGATACTTTGTGCATGTAATGCCCTGGTGATAAGCATAGGGAATGCCTTGTTGGCGTTAGTGTATTTGTGAAGTGATTGCTGATCACAAGAGCGTCCAGGACTTTCCACACCATAACCAGCAGAGTAAGAATCACCAATAAACTCGATTTTACGGAATGGCTTTACAGGAGCCTCGCCAAGAGTATTTCCATCTGCAAGGTAAAGTCCACTGAAAGTTGCCTTTGAATAGTGGTCTTCACTTCGCAGAATGATACGCAGTGTATGCATTGAAGTTGAAAGTCCTGTACTGAAGATATGCTTCTGATTAGAGCCGCAGTTAAGTACCGTATCAATTTTCCCGTCAATTTCGATATCATACCATGCATTATTATGTGACATTTTCATTCCGATGGTGGGGCCTGGAAAGTTGGCTTCGATAACTGCTCCTGGCCAGTTGAAAACCAGGTTTGAGGAATCACTCATATCGAAACGCCCATAGTAGTTGATCTGAGGGTTATCGGCTGGAATCAGGGTATCAGCCATTGGTTTGCTGCAGAATCCAATTATTAAATAGAAAAGAATAGAAGAAACAACGTTTAGGGGAGAGGCATATTTTTCCAATTGGAACTCCTTTTGGGGCTTTCTTCCAGTATTCACAAAAGCAGAGGATACTTAAGAACACAGAAAATTAGGTTAAGCAATCCACCGTTTTAGATGCAATATAATTGCAGTTTTGAGTCGAAAAAAGAGTGTGATTGTGCACCGGGACAGGAAAAATAGTATCGAAAGTGGAGAGGGGATTAATTTGAATGATTTTATTTAACAGGGCATTTTGATCGGGAAAATTAAAGATTTGCTCCGTCCCCAAGCAAGAGGGACGGAGCAAAATTTGGAACAACCCTTTTACTATCAAATTCCCAGATATTTTCAAATACCCGAAAAAAGGCGTTTTCAGACTGATCTTAATCACGATGAATAGTATCTGGATTATTTAACTTGCAAAGAATCATGAAGTTACAAGGGTTAAAAAAACAACTGTACGCGGATTTAATCTGCCAGAAAAAGATTAATTCTTCTTTCGATTCCTTTCTATTAGTATTTTGCTATGCCTGAAGAAAACGGACGATTTGTTATCCTGTAACTTCATTATGCTTTTGGGTGAGAGACCACATATTTCTGGTCATGCGAGTCCATTTGATTCAGGTATTGTCTTTTTATAACGATCAACGACTTAACTTCCAGGAAAATTACTTCTATGTCTGAGCTTTTGCATCTTGTTGACTTTCATAGAAATTGTTTTACCATTACTGTGGACAAAAATGGCAAACACAAGACTTTTCTGATCCCTTCAAATAATGGAAAAGAGTCTAAATATCGGCTTTTTTGTTCCTGCTCAAAAAAGGGGTATAGCCGATGCGAGAATTCGCAGAAACTGCAGAAAATCTATGATACATACTTTAAGGAAACTGGCCATCTATTACCAACGAATGATTTTGAGAAATCTTTTTTCTACTTATTGATAGAACCGGTTACCAAATTCTTAACCGATTCGGTTATGTCAATTAAAGTTATCAAATCTAAAAACAAATTTACTGTGATTAATAAGCACAAAAAGGAGTTTTTCCGTTTTTTCTCTTCCGAAGATGATTGTGAACGCTTATTAAGCAGGATCAGTCCTGCGCCTTTATCCAGGTTTACATTAATGAACATGGCGGCTCAATTCGTTCAAAGTGAAAATGAGAGGATTCTGGTGGCTTTAGGTCACAAAACCGGACGTCAGATAATTGAAGAGGGTTTCTGGTACCGGCTGGCATATCACTGTTACCGCGAATACGATGTAAAGGATTGCTGTATAGAACCGATTATTGATAAGAACAGCGGCGTTTTTTCACTTCAGTTGAGTATTGACGGAAAGCTGAAATTGAGTGCTGATATACCTCCGCAGGCAGTGCCATTTATACTTCAGGTGTTAATCAATAATAACATGGCAGAAGGCTTACAAGTAAATAAAGGTGAAACAGAGCTGTATTTCCGTATCTGGAAAAATGGGGAAGAAGTCTGTATCGGTCCGGTGATAAAGGGGGATGATGAAAGTCCGGTGGATATTGACAGCAGATTCATATATGGATCGTATCTGTATGTTCCTGAATACAATCGATACTTTGTTTTGAGTTACCCCAGTCTCAAGCTTGTAGCCACCGGCTTATGCACTGTAAGAAAAGTGAAAAAAGAGGAGTTTTCATCATTTCTGGAAAAAGAAGAGGAAAGATTATCCTTTGAGAGACAGATTGATTCAGGTGAAACTGTAGTGCTGGATCTTTTTGCGAATTCTCAGGCCAGAGGATTTGGCAGGATTCTTCATCCGCTTTTTATCGAATCATTTGAACGGATAGAGCTTCATCTTGTGGAGATGGTTGAGAATGATTGCGTGTTGTCAGTTTTATACAGTACCGGTGATTTAGTGGTTTCCCTGGCTGAAATTATCAAGCAGAAGAAGAAAAAGAACCGGTTTCTGTTAACCAATAATGGAATAGTAGATCTGACATCTGAAAAGATTGCTTCAGCGCTGATAATGGCAAAGGGAATAAAGGATGGAAAAATAACTTTGTCAAAGGCTGCTTTGTTTCACTTAAGGGGAACATCTTTGTCAACCAGAATTCATGGAGAGGAAAAACTGGTTTCACGAATCCATGAAATGTTGGAATTCAAGCCCTTAAAAAGTATAGAGCCTTTCAAGGGATTAAACTGTACCCTGAGGGAATATCAGAAACTGGCAGTTCAGTGGTTGTTTTTTCTTTATGATAATCATTTCGGGGGAATGCTTTGTGATGAGATGGGGCTTGGAAAGACAATTCAGATTATTGCTTTTTTAATGGGTATCAGAGAGCAGCGATCCTTTGGGGGGGCGTTTCTGGTGGTATGTCCGACTTCGGTAATTAGTCACTGGGAAAAACTTCTGAAGAGTTTTACGCCATCTTTAAAGGCGATGGTATATCATGCACCTGGGAGGGTTGCGTTGTTAAACGAAAACTATGATATACTTCTGACCAGTTATGGGATTTTGCGTAATGATTATTTGAAACTGGCCGAGATCAACTTTGATGTGGCGGTTTTTGATGAGGTACATCAGCTTAAAAACAAGGAAACGCTTAGCTTTCAGGCTGCGGTAGAGATTAATGCCCGTATGAAGATAGGGATGACAGGAACGCCGGTACAAAACCGGGTTTCTGATTTAAAATCGCTTTTTGATCTGGTATTACCTGGACTATTTGGAAAAGGTAGTATTCAGGAGGAGGAATTTTTAAGTTCGTTAGAGCAGGGAAGCACTGCTGAGGCTCAGAGATTAAAAATGATGATCTCTCCTTTTATAATGAGGCGGTTAAAGGAAACAGTATTAAGAGAGTTGCCTGAAAAAATAGAGGATATAAGGAACTGCATATTATCCGATGAACAGAGATTAATATACGAGGCTGCGGTTCAAGAACGTGGCGGGCCAATAATTGAGCAGCTTAAAAATAGTGAGAGTCCTATTCCTTATATGCATATTTTCGCTCTTTTTTCATTTCTTAAACAGGTTTGTGATCATCCGGCTTTAGCAGCAGGGAAACCGCAGGAGTATGAGTATTACAGTTCAGGAAAGTGGGATCTTTTTACGGAGATATTGGATGAGAGCCTTGAATCTGGTCAAAAGGTGGTAGTGTTCAGTCAGTTTTTGGGAATGTTGGAGATTATAGGGCTCTATCTTCAGAAGCGGGGAATAGGTTATGTAACTTTGACCGGAGCCAGCAAGAATCGGGACAGGATAATTAATAGGTTTGCAGAGGATAACGAGTGCCGGGTTTTTGTGGGTAGTTTAATGGCTGGAGGAGTGGGGATAGATCTTGTGGCAGGATCGGTAGTTATTCATTATGATCGTTGGTGGAATTTTGCGCGTGAGGATCAGGCTACAGACAGGGTGCATCGGATTGGACAGAAGAATGTGGTACAGGTTTTTAAGTTTATGACAAAGGGAACTCTTGAGGAACGCATAGACAGCGTTATTGAGAGTAAAAGGCGTTTAAGTCAAAAAACGTTGGTGGAAGATTCGCCAGACACGTTAAAAATCTTTACCCGAGAGGAGTTGATGGAGATTCTTTCGGGTAAAATTGATTTTGCAAATTGAGAGTAGCTTTTTATTTAAGTGAGTAAATAGGAATTTTCTATACTCCCATTCCTGTTTAGCATTTGGGTATTGTAATTTAATATTTGTGATTTGGTACATACAAAAGCCTCTTTGAAACTTAGTAGGCATTCTATTTGTTGATTAAAGCTGATAGGTTTGTACATTCCTTAAATTTTGAACGGATAATTTTCCTGCTATCCGTTTTCTGCAGAAAATCTTCAATTATTTAGACCAAGAAGCCTGGAAATATAACCTGGCTGGCCTTCCTTTTGCTATTTAATCTATTGGAAACTCGTTAGTTATGACAAAAGCAGTCAAGGGAAAAATATGGACAGAAGGGGAATGCTTGCTGCAAGGGGCATAAAGACCGGATGTCTGGGAGCGCATTGTCTTAAGTATGGTTTTTTGGAGGAACAGCATTTCAGAAGAATGCTTATAGCCGAAAGAAAACGTACCGAGCGCTCAAAGAGACCTTTTGTACTGGTTCTGATAAATATCAATGCATTGCTGGATAAAGGAGAAAAAGGCCTTAAAGATATTCATTCTCTGATGAAGGTATTTCATGAGAAAGTAAGGGAAACAGATGTACTGGGGTGGTATGAACACCATAATGTTATGGGAGTTATTTATACCGAAACGGATATCAGAGAGAAACTGATTTTGGAAACCAAAATACAACAGGCTTTGAGTTTGTATAGTGATCTGGTGGAATATAAACTTATCATTTTTCCTTCTGAGCAGTTGAAGGAAGGAAACATTGATTATATAAAGTTTTATCCCCAGGATGATACTGATGCTAAAAAAAAAATGATTGCGGCAGGGAAACGGGTAATTGACATGACTGTAAGTCTTATAATAATTCTGTTATTACTGCCGCTTTTTGCGGTAATTGCAGTACTGATAAAGTTTGATTCTCCAGGTCCGGTTTTTTTCAGGCAGCAACGAATTGGTGATAAAGGAAAGTTATTTACATTTTTAAAATTCCGTTCAATGTATGCAGACAATGATGACAGGATACACCGTCAATATGTAACCAGGCTGATAAGGGGGGAAATCAGTGAAGATGAAGGTGTATTCAAGATTACTAATGATCCCCGGGTGACATCAATTGGAAAGATACTGCGAAAGACCAGTCTTGACGAGCTTCCGCAGTTTTTCAACGTACTCAAAGGGGATATGACTTTGGTAGGGCCTCGTCCGCCGATACCCTATGAGCTTGCAGCATACCAGCCATGGCACTTTAGAAGGTTTATGGAATGCAAACCAGGTATTACCGGCTTATGGCAGGTGGAGGGACGCAGTAAGACCACATTTGATGGTATGGTACGTATGGATATCAGATATAGCAGAGCAAGATCGTTACTGGGTGATCTGAGGCTGTTACTGAAAACTCCTGCTGCATTGCTATTTACCAAGGGGGCATATTGATAAAAGGAGATACAGGATGATTCGCATTGGTGTGATCGGATATGGATACTGGGGGCCAAATATAGTGAGAAACTTCCATTCCACTGAGGGAGCCAGAGTTGTAGCAGTCAGTGACAGAAATACCGCTGTTTTGACCAGGCTTTGCAGAGAGTATCCTGATATTCGCATTACCGAGGATACCTATTCCGTGTTAAGTGCCACGGATATAGATGCAATAGCCATAGTGACTCCGGTATCTACTCACTATGAGCTGGCACGTAAAGCTCTGGAAAATGGAAAACATGTTTTTGTGGAAAAACCATTTACTTCCAATAATGCACAGGCAGAAGAGTTGATTGAGCTGGCTGAGACCAGAAAACTGAAGATTCTGGTAGATCACACTTTCTTATTCACAGGAGCAGTAAGGAAAATAAAAGAACTTATTACTGCCGGGGAATTAGGAAAAATTTTCTATTACGATTCGATCAGGGTGAATCTGGGATTGTTTCAGCATGATGTCAATGTGGTGTGGGATCTTGCCCCCCATGATTTTTCAATCATGGCTCACCTGATAGATGAACAACCAATAGCCCTGAGTGCCTGGGGTGGAAGTCATATAAACGGTATGGAGGACATCGCCTATGTTACAGTCCGTTTTAAAAGTAATATAATAGCTCATTTCAGTGTAAACTGGTTATCTCCTGTCAAAGTGAGAACTACTCTCATTGGAGGAGAGCGAAAAATGCTGGTATGGAATGATGTAAATGCAGATGAAAAAATAAAAATTTATGACAGAGGAGTAGATATTCACGGGAAACAGGGTATATATGATTTACTAGTGAGTTATCGATCAGGAGACATGTGGGCTCCTAAAATCGATCAGACTGAGGCATTGAAGCTGGAGTGCAGCCATTTTATTGAATGTATTGAAAGAGATAAGATCCCTATCAACAACGGTCATAAGGGATTGGAGGTGGTAAGAATGCTGGAAGCATGCGATTTATCTTTACGTAATGACGGCAGACCGGTAGAGATAAACACTTCACAGCTAATGGATGTAAGTGCACTTGATATTCCGCCAGACATTGAATCATGAATTTAGCAGGCATCCTGACGCTTCAGGGATGCAGGCTTTTTTCTGACAGATAGAAACAGCAAGGGGGGCTGATGGATTCCGATGTAATCCCTTTTTCCGATATCAGTTTGCAAGTGCAGCAGATGGAAGCTTTGCTGATGGAAACTATTGGAAAAGTACTACGATCATCAAAATTCATAAATGGACCAGCCGTTGAACAGTTTGAGCAATTATTTGCAGAGTTTTGCAACTGTAAATACGCAATTGGTGTTGGAAGTGGTACAGATGCATTACGATTTGCGCTGATAGCATCCGGGGTAAAAAAAGGTGATATGGTAATTACTGTTCCCAATACATTTATTGCCACAACGGAAGCTATTACTCAGGCCGGTGCAATTCCGGTGTTTGTGGATATAGATGAAACCACATTCAATATGTCAGTAAAAAAGCTTGAAGAATATCTGGAGAGCAACTGTTTTGTGGATGAAAATACGGCTCAGACAATTCATAAATTTTCCGGCAGAACAGTAAGTGCTGTTGTGCCGGTCCATCTTTACGGGCAGATGGCAAATATGGATGAGATTGGAAGGATTGCAGATAAATATGGCCTGATGATTGTTGAGGATGCCTGTCAGGCGCATGGGGCAAGTTATTACTCAAAGAGAATGGGTTGCTGGTTAAGGGCCGGCACAACAGGCAAAGCAGCAGCATTCAGCTTTTACCCAGGAAAAAATCTGGGAGCTTTCGGTGAGGCAGGTGCAGTTACTACAAACGATCCTGCTATTGCAGAAAACGTAAAGATGCTGCGGGATCACGGTCAGATAAAAAAATATTTCCATGAGATAGAAGGATATAATGGGCGGCTGGATACTATTCAGGCTGCTGTTCTTAATGTAAAGATCAGATATCTGGAGAGATGGAACCGATTGAGAAGGGAGCGTGCAGAGGCATATAATGCTCTTCTGGAAAACATATCCACGGTTATTACGCCTTTGGAGCCTTTATGGGCTCGTTCTGTTTATCATCTTTATGTTATCAGAACTGATCATCGAGATATGCTTCATGGTTTTCTCAAAGAACAGGGAATTGAAACAGGACTTCATTACCCTTTACCATTGCATCAGCAGAAAGCTTATAGTGATTTGGGGTATAGGACAGGAAGTTTTCCGGTCAGTGAGAAGCTTTCAAAAGAAATACTTTCTCTTCCAATGTTTCCTTCACTCACTGAACAGCAACAAGAGAAGGTTGCCCAGAGTATCAGGCTTTTTTACAAAGAATATCTTCCCCAAACAAATCAAAAATAAGCAGATAGGGAAAGATAAAATAGAGAGGATTAATATGCTGGCTAATCAGTTGTTCTATATGTTTAAACCTGTTATTCCACGTCAGTTTCAATTGTTTTTGCGAAGGAAAAGGGTGCAATACCTGATGGAGTTCTATAAAGATGTGTGGCCTATTGACCCAGATTCTGCCCGGGTTCCGCATCAATGGCCTGGGTGGCCAGAACGAAAGCGGTTTGCATTGGTATTGACCCACGATGTGGAATGGGAAAGAGGGCAGAGCCGATGCAGAATAGTTGCATCGATGGAACAGGAAAATGGATTTACATCTGCATTCTATTTCGTTCCTGAACGGTATAATGTTTCAGTTTCGCTTCGAAATTATCTGATGCAAAACGGATTTGAAGTGGGTGTTCATGATTTGAATCACGATGGAAAGCTTTTCAGTTCCAGAAAGAATTTTCTTACAAGAGCACCAAGAATTAATCATTATTTGCAGCAGTGGAATGCATCAGGGTTTAGAGCTGGTGCAATGCATCATAATCTGAAGTGGATTGGTGAATTAAATGTGGAGTATGACTGCTCTACTTTTGATACAGATCCATTTGAACCTCAGCCAGACGGGGTTGGAACTATTTTTCCATTCTGGGTTGGTTCGGAATCAAATGAAAAAGGATTTGTAGAGATTCCCTATACCATGCCACAGGATTTTACCCTCTTTATACTGATGAGACACGAGAACATTGATATTTGGAAAAAAAAACTGGACTGGATTGCAGCAAAAGGCGGAATGGTTCTTATAAATACACATCCTGACTATATGAGAATAAGATCAGGGCAGTGCAGGCTGGAGGAATATCCGGCAAATAATTACAGGGAATTTTTAAGATATGTAAATAGTAAATATAGCGGAGAATACTGGAATGCTCTTCCCAGGGATGTGGCATCCTACATAAATGCCAGCCGCAACACTGCTGTGCGTTTGCAGGATGAGAGGTAATTTATGAGAGTATGCATGGTCGCTTATACTTTCTACGAACCGGACAACAGGGTCAGAAGATATGCGGAAACACTGGTTAGGAGAGGTGATCAGGTAGATGCAATTGTACTAAGACAACCGGGGCAGCAGAACAGAACTGTTGTATCTGGAGTAAATGTTTATAAAATTCAGGGGCGTAAAATGAACGAGAAAATGAAGATTCAATACCTCTTAAAACTTCTTCTTTTTCTGTTCAAATCTGCATGCAAACTTACTCAACTTCATTTTCATAAAAAATATGATGTGGTGCATGTTCATTCTGTACCGGATTTTGAAGTTTTTGCCACACTGTTTGCAAAGTTGACCGGGGCAAAAGTGATTCTGGATATTCATGATATAGTACCTGAATTGTTTGCAGGAAAATTCAAGGCTGGAAAAGATTCTCTGATTTTTAAACTCCTTTTATTGGTGGAGAAAATATCCATGGCTTTTGCAGATCATGTGATAGTAGCTAACCATATCTGGTTTCAAAGGCTGATCGGGCGTTCAGTTTCTCCGGAAAAATGTTCGGTTGTGATGAATTATCCTGATCCATCGATATTTAACATTAGGAAACAAGACAGTGGTATATCGGACAAATTTGTCATGATTTATCCTGGTACATTAAGCATTCATCAGGGGTTGGAAACTGCAATAAAGGCGTTTGATCTGGTTAAAAATGAAATTCCTGACCTTGAATTCCACATTTACGGAAAAGGTACAGATGAGGAATACTTTATCAATCTGGTTCATAAAATGAAAATTGAAAACAGGGTAATTTTCAAATCTATGGTACCTATAGAAATGTTACCGCAGTTAATGGCGAATGCGGATCTGGGAGTTGAACCAAAACTGAAAAGATCATTTGGCAATGAGGCTTTCAGTACTAAGATTCTTGAGTTTATGACTGTGGGAATTCCTGTAATTGCATCAGACACCATGGTGCACACACATTACTTTGATGAAAGCATGGTCATGTTTTTCAGATCAGAAGATGAAAACGATCTGGCCCGATGCATCGTTCTGTTAAGGAAAGAAGAAAAGCTTCGTAAAAATCTGGTAAAAAACGCATTCAAATATGTCGAAAAAAACAGCTGGAATATAAAAAAATATTCTTATCTGAATATCGTGGATTCTTTATAAAGTAATATTCTAAACTGTCGGGAAAAATATGGATGAAAAAAAACAACAAGGAGTTTCGTGGACTTTACTAGTGCCATTACTGTGGTTTCTAAGAATCGCTTCCAGAGGAATAACTTACTGGCTCAACCCTGAAATGGCAGCAGAAACTGAAATAGATTACCTCCAGGGCAGCCCGATTGACAGAACATTTTTACTGATTCTTGAAGGACTGGGTTTTGCCATTCTATTATCCAGAAAAATTGATTGGCTGACTTTTCTAAGGCGAAACAAACTGCTATGTTTATTATACCTCTACATGGGAATCAGTGTGTTTTGGTCCGATTTTACATCGGTTTCTTTCAAAAGATGGATCAGAACAATTGGTGATCTGATGATGGTTATAATTGTGATAACTGACTCTAACTTCATGAAAGCTTTGCCCAGAATGTTTCGTCAATGGGCTTTTCTGCTGATTCCATTATCAGTAATATTCATCAAATATTACCGTCATCTGGGTGTACAATACGATCGTGCCGGACAGTTTGAGATGTGGGTTGGAGTAACTACTCATAAAAACAGTCTTGGTCAATTGGCATGCATGAGTGCCTTTTTTTTCACTTGGATATTGTTAAGCAGATATTTTAAAAAGATGTGGATATTTGACATTCCGCTTCTTCTTATGAGTTTTTGGCTTCTTATGGGTTCCAGGACTGCAACCAGCAGAACCTCTCTTGGGGTGTATTTTATCGGCTTAGGAATATTAATATTGCTTTTGTTATTAAAGAAAAATGTAGCGGTCACCAGGGTTGCGGTTACTGTGACAGTTTGGGGACTGTTAATTGTAAATACGCTTTTACAGTACCTGTATTCAAGAGATCTGATTCCATGGATGGCGGCAATAATAGGTGAGGATCCTACGCTTACCGGAAGGACTTTGCTTTGGGATGAATTGATTAAAATAGCCGAACAACATCGGTTTTTGGGTTCAGGATATGGAGGTTTCTGGATTGGGAATATCGGGAATAACCTGTGGGAGATTTTTCAGTGGAATCCTGGACAGGCGCATAATGGATATCTGGATGTGTATATAGATCTGGGAATGGTAGGATTAGTCTTTCTTATCTCCCTGATTATTCTTACCTACAGAAATGTGCTTGTTAATCTCAGATATGATTCGGATTACGGAAGATACAGAATGACATTACTGGCTATGATTCTTATTTACAATATTACTGAAAGCAGTTTTATTAAACCGACATCACTTTTATGGTTTCTTTTTCTGCTGATTTCGATAAACATACCAGAGCCTTTTCCTGAGAAAGGAAGTATAAGTGAAGAAAAAGAAATGACATATCATAAAAGGAGAATACATAGAAAAAGAAGAAGAAATATTAGTGCTGTTTCATCTATAGGTTGAAAGTAACGGAAAAATCGTTATGAAAAAAGAAAATATATCAGTTTGCATACCTACATTTAAACGTCCTCTGCTTCTTGAGAGACTTTTGATGTCCATAGAAGAACAGCAAACTTTTGGAGAGTTTAATGTATCGGTAGTAGTAGTTGATAATGACAAAGAAGGATCAGCCAGGGATACGGTAAAAAAATTCGGAAGGGGAAGATTACATGTCTGTTATGAAAGTGAACCAGTACAAAATATCGCTCTTGCCAGAAACAAAGCTGTTTCGCTTAGCAGAGGTGAATATGTGGCATTTATCGATGATGATGAGTTTCCCCAAAAATTCTGGTTATATAATCATTTCCAGATGATTAAAAAGTCCGGAGCAGATGGAGTATTGGGGCCTGTCATTCCTCATTTTGATTCCGGAACGCCGGAATGGCTGATAAAAAGCAGGATTTGTATCCGGCCTTCCTATCCTTCAGGGACCTTGCTGAAAGCATCACAGACACGTACCGGAAACGTGCTTTTTAAAAGAAAGGTTTTTACCTCTACAGGATTGCTTTTTGATCCTTCCTACGGATTAACCGGAGGGGAAGATACCGACTTTTTCAGAAGAGCTGTGAAATGCGGGCTGAAGTTTGTGTGGTGTCAGGAAGCATCTGTTTTTGAAACTGTACCGGTTGAGAGGTGGAAAAGAGTCTATTATGTGAAAAGAGCATTGATAAGAGGAAGGGTGAAACATTTTGCTTACCAAAATAAAAACCGAGCTGAGCGGTATAGTGCTTTAGTAAAATCGATTATTGCATTCTTTGCATACACATTTTCACTCCCAGTTGTTTTCACTATGGGAGAACGGATCAGGATGAGGGTAATTGACAGCTACTTTCATCATGCGGGAATGCTGACTGCTGCTATGGGGGTTAAAATTTTAAACAGAAGATGAGGACTATTATATGAATGTAAAAAAAATGAGATATGCACTAATAACACCAGCCAGAAATGAAAAGCAATATATAAAAGCAACAATCGAATCGGTAATTTCACAGACGGTAAAGCCGGTAAAATGGATTATTGTAAGTGATGGCTCTACCGATGGGACCGATGAGATTGTGAAAAGCTATAAAAAGTATCCATGGATAGAACTGCTGAGAATGCCTGAGCATAGTGGAAGGCATTTTGCGGCCAAAGCTGTCTGTTTTAACACCGCTTATGAGCTTCTTAAAAATAAAAGGTTTGACATTATTGGCAATCTGGATGCGGATGTTTCGTTTGAACCGGATTATTTCGAATTTGTCCTTCAGAAATTTGAACAGATACCTGGTTTAGGGGTGGCAGGGACAACCTTTATAGAGAGACAGCAGAGCTCTTATCAGAAGATAGTTCTAAATCCAGAACACGTTTCAGGTCCGTGCCAGCTTTTTAGACGTGAGTGTTATGAGCAGATTGGGGGCTATATTCCCATAAAGGGCGGAGGAATAGACTGGACAGCAGTAACAACTGCCAGAATGCACGGGTGGATTACCAGAACATTCCCAGGTAAAGATTACATACATCACAGAAGTATGGGTACGGCAGAGCATGGAATTATCATGTCACGTTTTTTACACGGGCAGAAGGATTATTATCTGGGGGGAGATCCGATTTGGGAGATTTTCCGATCGTTTTATCAGATGACTAGAAAGCCTTATGTGATCGGAGGATTATCGCTTTTAGCTGGTTTTACTTATGCTGGAATAAAAGGAGTCAAGAATCCTGTTTCAGAAAAGCTGATAAAGTTTCACCGGCAGGAACAGAGGAAAAGACTGAAAATGCATCTGGTAAATATAATGTTGATGAAAAGAGACTGATGATAGAAGGAAATTATCAGGGGGTTAAGGTGCAGGTATCAAGAATATATTACGAAAGTAGTCTGGAGAAAGTGGAAAAATGGGTGGAAGAAAACAATTACAAAGGTTATGAACCATTTGATGGCCTTTCATCATATCTCCGACCGGTCACTATGAATAATATTCTGGCAGAACGGCTTTTACAGCAGCTTGTAAGACAGTGTCCGATAAATCTGAGACCTTTTTTAGGTGTAAAACCGCAGGAATCAACAAAGGGCAGAGGATACATGGCATGGGGATATCTCAAAAGGTTTCGGGCTACATCAGACCGGCAATACCTGAGAAAGGTCCGTTCCTGTTTTGATTGGCTGATGCAAAACAAGGCTCCCGGATATGCAAAACCAAGCTGGGGAAATCATTTCGATTTTACCAGCCGTGCAGGAAGACTTCCAAAGCATGAACCTATCATTGTGTGGACCAGTCTTATTGGGCAGGCATTCCTTGATGGATACCAATTGCTGAATGAAAAAAAATATCTGGATATTGCTGTACAGATCTGTGACTGGATTCTTGACCTTCCTAGAGAGAAGACCAGTAGCGGCAACTGTATAAGTTATGTGGCATATACTCAGAGCTCGATACACAATTCCAACATGCTTGGAGCTGCGATGCTTGCCAGAACCGCTAAATATACTGGAAATAGGGATATGATGAAAGTTTCCAGAGAGGCTATGCAATACAGTTGTTCAAGGCAGCTTGCTGATGGTTCCTGGTATTATGGTGAGGGATTAAATACCAGATGGATAGATAATTTCCATACCGGATACAATCTGGATAGCCTGAAGTGTTATATCGATTCAACAAATGATAATACTTTCAGAGAAAATCTGGAGCGGGGTTTCAGGTATTTTAAAAATCATTTCTTTGAGAGCAGTGGCAGGCCCAAATATTACCATAACCGGATATATCCAGTTGATATACAGTGTGCATCACAGGCAATTGATACGTTGGCTTACTTTGCCGGACAGGATCGGGAGTCACTTTGGCTGGCACAGAAAGTGGCAAAATGGACTATAGATAATATGCAGGACAGAAAAGGGTATTTTTATTTCAGACTGCTTCCTGGTATAAAGGCAAAAACCCCTATGCTTCATTGGGGACAGGCTACAATGTATAAGGCTCTGGCACATCTTCTGGAAGTGATGCCCTGAGATTTAATATTTATCGTCAATCAGGTACAAAAGGTAGCGACCCTTTTAACGATCAGAAAATGACAGGAGATAAAATGATTGCGAAAGAATATTTATCATGGAAGATACAGTCTATTCTGCTGATAGCTGCTTATTTTCTGGTCATTGCTTGCATTGTCAAAACAGATGGTAAAACATACAAGCTAAGGGGTAAGTATACCAGTGAATTTCAGGCTGAAATAAACAGGACTGTTTCTGGAGATACGGTTTATATAGCGGAAGGAAGATACCTGGTTGACAGATCAGTTCATATCAGACATGGGCTGACAGTCCTGGGTGCGGGAGCATCAAAGACGGTAATAGTATTTGACAGTCTGATAAGCAATGATACCTGGGTATTCAGGGTCAACTGCGGGCAGGGTATGATCCGGTTCAGTGATTTTTCTATAAAGGGGTGCGCACCATTTCTTTCATCTGGAATTCTGATGAAAAATGACAATGACTGCAGTGATTTCAGGATTGATCATTGCAGATTCGAGAATTGTTATAAACGTGCGGTGGAGGTTCATGGGGATTCAAGAGGGGTTATTGATCACAATCAATTTATTGATAACTGGTATACATCAGTGGTGGTATTTGGAAATGGAGAGCAGTCCTGGAAAGAGCCACTTTCTTTGGGAAGTGGCAATGCTGTTTTTGTGGAAGACAACTTTTTTACGCAGAAGAATGTGGGACATAAAACCATGGCTCATCATATAGCATCCAATAATGGCTCAAGATATGTGTTTAGGTATAATATCATCCAAGATGGTTACATGGCTTCACATTCAATCGATGCACATGGAAATAAGTACGGATGGAAACGGGGAAGCCGAAGTTATGAAATTTATGGTAATAAAATAAAAGCAATTCATCGCTGGGCTGGTATAAATATCAGAGGTGGAGATGGGGTTATTTTCGATAATGAATTTGAAGGTGAATTCATATCTCCTTTGCATTTGATGCATGAGGGAAGGCAGGGGGATGGAAATTGTGATTATCCGTGCCTTGATCAGATAAGAATGATATATATATGGGGCAACACATATAATGGAAAAAAGATTCCTCTGAAGATCCGTCATCCTCAGCTTATTCAATACAACAGGGAAGTAATTTTGGATACTTTACCAGGTTACAAACCTTACAGGTATCCTCATCCATTGGTTAAATAGAACCTGTGGCTTAAATGATCAAGTACTGAAACAAAAATGGTAAAATAAGTTAACTTTGGTGCCAATAGAATTTCAGAACGGCTTGGAACTTGCTTTCTATTAATATAACTGGTTTAAAATCAGGAGTATATATGAAAGCAGATCATTATTTATATCGTCGCCAGTATATTATCAGTCCTAAAAAGATAAGCGGATTTCACCATTGGCATCATTCTGAGTTACCGGATGGCTCCTATATCTGTGTACATCCGGATCTTTACTGTATAGTAGCAAGAAGAAACAAGGAATTTATTGCATTAATTGGTTATATACTGGATCCTTTCAATGCTTCAAGGAACAATGATCAGATAATCGCTGACATGCTTAAAAGTTGTAAGTCAATTGATGATTTGTTCAGATATCTTGAACCGGTGGGTGGGAGGTTTGTTATTTTTGCCGGTTTAGAAAATAAGAAAATAATACTTTGTGATCCTGCTGGATTCAGGCAGCTATTTTACATGAAAGATTCTGGCGGAGGGATATGGATGGCTTCTCAGCCATCACTTCTTTCAGAAGTATTGTCACTGAAGGTGGATGAGACTTTGGAGAGGGATCTCTACAGTTTGCCATTATTTGCCAATACGCATGAGTACTGGTATCCTGGAGAGTTATCTGCATACAGCGGTGTCAAGCATCTGATTCCCAATCACTATCTGGACCTTAATTTGTGGAAGCAGGTGAGATACTGGCCAAAGGTAAGATTATCTGAAAAGAGTGTAGAGGAATGTGTAGAGAAGTGCTCAGAGATTCTGCGTGGGCTTTACAATAGTATTCAAAGACGCTATAAGCTTGCTCAGGGGATTACGGCTGGAATTGACAGTAGAATTATACTTGCTGCAAGCAGAGAATTTGGATCAAAAATTGAATATCTGACCCATACCCATGCCGGACTGGGGTTAAGTGGAGCAGATATAATGATTCCATCAAAGATGCTTCCTGAGCTTGGATTAGAGCATAAAATTGTGGTTCATTACGAAATGATGGACAACGAGTTTGAGAAAATATACAGGCGTAATGTTTGCACTGCCAGGCTTGGACATGGACTTAATGCTTACGCTTTTTATCGTTATTTCAGTGAACAAGGGAAGGAGCGGATGTTAATAAATGGGGTGTGTGGAGAAATCACCCGTGGGTTTTATTATTTGCCAGCGTTGGTTCCTGTAAATGGAGTCACATTATGTTCACTTACCAGGATGAGGGGTAGCAGGATCGCATTGGAGCAGTTTGAAAGTTGGTTGCAGAATACCCGGGAAGTAAGCAGAGAGAGCGGGGTTTCATTGTTAGACCTTTTTTACTGGGAACAGAGGGTTGGAAGCTGGGCGGCGATGTCTTATCATGAGTATGATATTGCATTTGAGAGTTTTTCGCCTATGAACTGTCGTCTTTTCCTGAGTACCATGTTGGGAGTCAAAAAAAAATACAGAGAGACAGTCGATACATTTATACACAGGGCTCTGATTAAAAGAATGTGGCCGGAGACACTAAATTATGTGATTAACCCACCCCAAAAAATAGGAGGCAAAATAATCAGAAAAATGAAACGGACGCCTTTGCATGGAATAATTAAGGCCATTAAATATCTCAGATACAGCAGATTTTAGATTAATGGTCAGTGCTGTCATCTCCTAAGGTTGATAAAAAGGGTAATGATGAAATTTAGAACTTCAGATGTTTACATGTAATTATTGCAAAATCCTTCGCTGGAAGCATAGCCTTCCTTATTGAGGGATGGATTAATAGGGGAATAATTGCTGCCAATTTCTGATATCATAATATCGACTCATTTGAAAAGATTTTACGAAACATCTGGTTCCACCGGCTTAGCCAGTGGTTTACTGAAAGCCAGAAATGAATATTTAGATAAAGCAAGTAAGGCGGTGATATTTGTCTCTTTAAAAAGAGCCGGTACCGATCCAATTATAACCGGTCATGCCAAAGAAACGGTCAGGAACTTTTAAATTTCAGCAGGGTTAGTTCATGCAGAAAATAAAAATATTACATGTGTATAAATCTTTTAACACATATAATGGGCTGATAGAAATGATGACCATTCTGGCCCAGAATCTGGATCGTCAGAAGTTTGAACTGGGTGTTTGTGTAAACGAATACCAGGAAAATACATTTGGCAAAAAATTTGAGGGATTGGGAGCAAAAATATTCAATCTGGATATAAAGCCGGGAATGGGATACAATTATCGTCAATTAATGGAATTGAGCAGGTTTTTTAAGCAATACAGACCAGATATTGTTCAGACCCATTTGCTTAATGCCAATCTGTATGGATCAATTGCGGCTAATATGGCAAGAGTTCCGGCAGTTATTACAACTGAGATGTTACCCATAGACACTGCTCCAAATGCAATAAAAAGATACAGAGATGGCCTGATAAAATCTGCAGTTTCATTTATGATTAACAGATCCGATAAGTTTATGGTAACATCGGAATTTATTAAAAAACAATGGACTGGTAATAAAATAAAAGATCGTTTGGAAGTAATATATCCTTCATTTAATCTGGAAAAATATGACAGAGCGGTCCGTACACCAAGAAATCAGATAGACTCGATAGGAAAGAGAGTGGGCTTTGTGGGCCGGCTTTCAGAAGAAAAGGCTGTAGACACTCTGATAAAGGCTATGGTGATGGTGTTGTCAAAGATTACAGATGTCAGGTGTATGATTGTGGGAACCGGACCTCGGGAAAATCAGCTAAGAAGTTATTGTGAAACACTTAATATCAGTAGGAGTGTAGAATTTACCGGTTATCAGGAAAACTCTTTTGAGGCATTACGGGAGATGGATGTATTCGTTTTACCATCAAGAACGGAAGGTTGTCCCATAGCAATATTAGAGGCAATGGCTATGGGTCTTCCGGTAGTGGCAACCGATGTTGGTGGTAATCCTGAGCTGGTTGTTCATAATCACACCGGAATACTTATTCCCCAGGGAGATGAGAATAAACTCTCAGATGCAATCTGTGAATTAATAAACAACAGGGAAAGGGCTCGTGAGATGGGACAAAATGGTAGAAAAAGAGCATTCACTACTTTTCATCCTTCTTCTTTTGCCTTCAAACTGATGGCTATTTATCAACAGATTTACGATAAAAAGTGTGTTGTTGAGAAAAAATGAGTTCGGTTAAAAAACAGATGTTGATGATATATGCTTGGATTGATAAGATTTGGAATAAATCTTTCTTGTTTATGTGTCAATCTTGGAGTCTATCATGTTAAATGAACTATTTCAAAGAGTATTAAATAGAATCGCTTTCAATGCTCCTGGGGGGTATACAATCCGGCCTTTGCTTCATAAGCTCAGGGGCGTAAAGATCGGTGAAGGCGTTTGGATAAGTCAAAGAGTTTATATCGATGAATTGCATCCGGATAAAGTTTATATTGGAAATCATTCAACTATTGGAATCGGTTCAATGATTATTACGCATCTTTATTGGGGACCTAAACGAAAGGATCACCAGGGAAAAGTAATAATAGAAGATGATGTTTTTGTGGGTCCCAACTGCATTATTCTGCCGGATGTAGTTATAGGTCAAGGTTCGGTTATTCAGGCTGGAACTGTTGTTTCCCGCAAGGTACCATCAGGAACTTTATTTGGAGCGCCTAAAGCAGAAGCTTTGGGAAGAGTTACCGTACCACTGACACATAATTATTCTTACGAAAAATTCAAAAAAGGATTAAAACCCTTGCTTAGTACTTTTCCGAAAAGCCAGAACATGTGATTTAACCTTCTGCATACTGGAGAGTAAAAGGAAACAACCGCAAACTCCTCCCAGTATGTTAAGAATAAGATCAGAGAGTTGTGAGCTGCGGGAAGGAAGAAATGGTTGGAGTAATTCAATTGTCAGGCTGATAGGGGCACATATTAAAAAAGAGACAATCACAGAATAACTTTTACTTAACCTGCAATGGATGCATAGGACCCCGATAACCAATCCAAAAGCCAGAAATCCCACAAAATTTAAAATCACATCATAAATATAGGATCTGTTAAAACTGAGATCGATCCAGGGAGGGGTCAGGATATTTCTTTTAATGGGTGAGAATCGCTCAGGTATAGTTAAGGTGTATTTTCTTCCGGGAAAACTGAATTGCTCTTTCTGATCGAATGTGGATGAATTTTGTCGTGGAAACCTCTTATTGTAAATATTAAGCGAATAAAGTTCACCATTCCATCCGTGATTACCGCAGATAGAGTTGCCTATCACTGCTACTCCTTCAAGGGAAATAATATGAGATGTCAATGGTTTCTCTCTTTTAAGAACTTCCTGCCCATTACAACTGATATAGATTGAGGATTGTGCAATATTAATAGTTAAAAAAACTGGTACTGTGGATTTGAGGAGATCCTTAACATACAATTCTCTGTGGATGTTTTTAACAGGATCAAAGAGTCGAAGAATTATTCCTTCTTTCCATTGGCCTATCAACAGATGTTCGATATCGTCGCGGTTTATAGAGAAGATTCTGGAGATGTAATTATTTGATGGGGGATGGGATTTAAGTTTCATTTCTATGGTGAAACCATCCGGGGAGTTGAAATCCAGAAGTTCAGGAGTAAAAAAGGCGATTGAGGGATGTTTGATAACCAGGTATTTTTCGATTGCGTTATTTTGCCAGAAGATGTTGTTAGGCGGGTTAAAATTGAATGGCCAAAGTCCGACAAAAAAAATGCCCAAAACCGAAATAAGGAATAGAATAAGAGTGAGTTTTTTAAGTGGTTTAGCGGTGAGGATGTTTTTAATGCTCATTATGCGAATATATTTTCCATCACTATGCCAAAAAAGAGAATTGAAAGAGAAAAATGGATTTATTCAAGAAAAATGGTGAAGAATTGCTAAAGAGGCTGGCACCGCTGGCAGACAGAATGCGTCCGCGGACCCTTGAAGAGTATATCGGACAGCAGCATATAATTGGAGAAGGGAGACTTCTTCGGAGGGCGATACAGATAGACCAGCTTTCCAGTCTCATTTTCTATGGTCCCCCAGGAACTGGAAAGACTACTCTTGCCAGAATAATTGCCAACACCACCAGAGCTCAGTTTCTTTCCATCAATGCAGTGCTATCAGGGGTTAAGGAGATCCGGGAAGCGATCGATACGGCGCAAAAGACACTGAACCTTTACGGAAAAAGGACGATTCTTTTTGTGGACGAGGTGCATCGGTTTAATAAATCTCAGCAGGATGCACTGCTTCCGCATGTAGAGAACGGAATAATCATTTTAATCGGAGCAACTACAGAGAATCCATATTTTGAAGTAAATAAGGCACTGGTTTCCAGATCTCGCATATTTCAACTGAAGACATTGACGGAGGATGATCTTAAAGCAATTGCACTTCAGGCACTTTCAGATAAAGAAAGAGGATATGGGACCAGAAATGTTCACATTGACCAAGATGCACTGGATCATCTGGTAAAAGTTGCCAATGGTGATGCCCGCGGGGTGCTCAATGCACTGGAGCTGGCTGTGGAAACAACCACACCAGACAGTGAACAGGTGATCCGTATAGATCGTAAAATCGCAGAAGAATCGATTCAGCAGAGGGCGGTTCTCTATGATAAGGATGGTGATGTTCATTATGATACCATCTCTGCATTTATCAAATCGATAAGGGGTTCCGATCCTGATGCGGCATTGTATTGGATGTCAAAAATGCTGTATGCTGGTGAGGATCCCAGGTTCATTTTCCGTCGAATGATGATACTGGCCTGTGAGGATATCGGACTGGCTGATCCACATGCTTTGGGGGTTGTAGTCAATGCGGCAAATGCTTTCGATTATGTGGGAATGCCCGAGGGAAGGTATCATCTGGCACATGCGTGTCTTTACCTGGCTACTGCTCCAAAGAGTAACTCTGCATTGGGCTTTTTTGACGCACTGAAACTGGTGGAAAGTGAGGCCACTGAGGAGGTGCCAAATCATTTGCGTGATGCAAACCGGGATGGGCAGGGGTTTGGTCATGGAGCAGGGTATCTCTATCCTCACGCTTACAGGGATCATTGGGTAGCTCAGCAGTATCTTCCTTCATCTTTACAGGGAAAACTGTTTTATCAGCCTTCTGACCAGGGATATGAAAAATCCATTGGGGAGAAGGTTTGCCGCTTGAGAGAGGCACAACTGGAAGCGATTCTCGACGAAAGTGATTCTTCTGTTCTCTTTGCACCTGAAAAAAGTGCCGGCAAGGGACAATGGATACAGAGGACTCTTGGAAACAGTGCAGAGCAGCTTGGCAGGATAAGAGAGAAAATAATGGCTATGGCCGAGCTGTCACGCACCGATCTGGTGCTTGACCTGAATGCAGGGAGCGGGCTTTTGACTTTGGAAGCAGCCAGATATGCTCCTGATGGCGGTGTTTGGGCTATTGTGCATGATCAGAAATCAATGTCAACAATATCCAAGCTTACAGAGCGTTATAATCCTCTGGAACGACCTCAACTGGTTCTTACTAACTGGCACTCTTTTGATGCGGATTTAAAGAAATCTGCGGGTGAAAATGTAAGATTTGACAGAATAATCGGCCGTGCTGTTCTTGCCGGAAGAGAACAGAAAAAGGACATTTTCAATCGCATTGTAAAACTTTTGAATAAAAAGGGTAAGATTGTCCTGGCCGAAACGGTTTACTCGGAAGGACAGCGTCTGTCAGAGCTTTTAAACCGCAAAAGGATGGATGCTTCATTGATGGAAAAACTGACAGTAGCAGAATCGGAGCTTTTTAATGATTTATCTGATCATCTGGTAAACTGGACGCCTGAGTCTCTGGAAGAGCAATTAGGGGAGATGGATGGGATGAGAATAAGCTTTAACAAGGTGACTGAGAATAATCCAAGGTTTTTCAAAAGTTCTGATATTGAGTTCTGGTTCAGGAAAACAGGTGGAGGAGGACGTTTGTCACTTGGTGAGAGACTGGAAAAAAACTGTGATGCCAGGGAGATCGAAGAGATTAAAAGAGAATTACATGTGCAGTTAGATAACAAATCTCATAGCTGGAAGAGTGTTACTCTTTTTATTTCTGGCTTTCAGGAAACCGCTGGCTAAGCCAGTGGAGCCAGATGTATAGTAAAGGCACTATCGTGACTTCTTGCTTTCTGAGCTTTGCGCTCAAGCAAGCTGCCGCCTGTGGCTAGAACTTGACTAGTGGACAGAGGCTGATGGGTTAAGGTTGAGGCAATATCGCTGTCGGATTGGGCCATCAAATGGGTTAAAAGTGTTGAAAGGAATGAATATGTCTGAATCACAGAAAAAATATGATCCTATACTCGATTCCATTGCCGATGGCGTTTTTACAGTTGATCGGGAGTGGAATATTACATCATTTAACAGGGCCGCTGAACAGATCACTGGTGTTTCGCGTTTCGAAGCAATCGGGAGAAAGTGCTGGGAAGTGTTTCATGCAGATGTCTGCGAACGAGATTGTCTTCTTAAAAAGACAATGAAAACAAACCAGCAATGCATCAACAAAACTGTAAAAATAGTCAATAAACGAGGTACAACGATTTCTATCAGTATCTCGACGGCAATTTTGAAAGATTCCAGAGGAAAGGTGATAGGAGGGGTAGAAACCTTTCGGGATGTAAGCGAGATCGAGGAGCTGCGTAAAGAAGTATTGGGTAAATTCACTTACTCCGATATCATTACGCGGGACCACCGGCTTCTGGATATATTTAACTCACTGCCTGCTATTGCCAAGAGCAATTCCCCGGTTTTGATACTCGGTGAAAGTGGAACAGGCAAGGAACTTCTGGCCAAAGCGATACATAACCAGAGTGGCAGAGGGAAAGAACCATTCGTTGCGGTCAATTGCGGTGCTTTGCCTGAAAATCTTCTTGAATCTGAATTATTCGGTTATAAAAAGGGAGCTTTTACTGACGCAAAAACTGATAAGATAGGACGATTTGAGCGGGCTAAAAGTGGAACGTTATTTCTTGATGAAATCGGAGACTTGCCAAAGAGTGTGCAGGTAAAATTATTGCGGGTATTGCAGGAAAAAGTGTTCGAACCATTGGGTGCTACAGAACCGGTCAAATCGGAGGCACGGATTATTGCGGCAACAAACCGCAATCTTGAGCAGATGGTAGAGACTGGAGAGTTTAGACAGGATCTATTTTATAGAATTAACGTTATACCCATAACTTTGCCACCTCTTCGTGAACGACAAAATGACATTCCTCTACTGATTGAACATTTTATCGAACATTTCAATCGTGTCATGGGGAAATCAATCGAACGAGTGTCTTCGGAGGCACTCAGTGTATTGCTTAGCCATCAGTATCCTGGCAATATACGCGAACTGGAAAATATAATTCAACACGCTTTCGTGTTGTGTAAAGGGCGCATAATTGAAAAAAAGTACCTTCCGGCTTATCTGTTCAGGCCCTCAAAAAAAATATGTTCGAATAATGCAAGTCAATCTCTGGAGAATTTCGATAAAAGCAGAATCGAAGAGGCTCTGTCTCGAAATAAATATAACCGCGTTAACGCAGCCAAAGAACTTGGAATTCATGTTACAACATTGTGGAGAAAAATGAAGAAATATGGAATCATTGTTTAAAAATAACAAGGTAAAATAGGTTGTTTGAAATCTGAGTGCTTAAAAAGCGGAATCATATAATTTTTCAGCGGCAGAATTGACACATCATTTTAGCGATAACATGATTTGAAAATAAGAAAAACATGTCGAGTCATTCGTGTACCTTTCATAATGAATTTTGAAGGTAACACGAATGCTCACAAATAAGACTATGACACGAATAATAAAAAACATGGTGGCAATGAATAATATTTTCCTGCATTTTTAAAAGAAATGAGGTATGTCTGAAGATACTCTCATTTTTGAGCACAACTCACAAGTATTCTCCTGATTTATTGTGCAATTTTTTCTAAGATCATATTGATAGCTTCAATACTCTTCCCTGCAGTGGTAAAATCAACCATGGCGTTACCCTGATCACTACGTGAAACGAATTGAGGATCGATCGGGATGGCTCCCAGAAATGCTATCCCAAGTTCTTCAGCCATCCTCTTGCCACCACCAGTGCTGAAAATGGCAGTTTCCTTGTTGCAATGTGGACAAATAAATCCGCTCATATTTTCAATAACGCCTGTTACCGCGAGGTCTAATTTGTTACAGAAGTCGATTGATTTGCGGACATCGAAAGTAGCTACTTCCTGAGGTGTTGTCACGATGATTGCTCCATCTGGCTTTGCGGTTTGTATAACCGAGAGAGGTTCATCACCGGTTCCTGGAGGCGAATCGATTATGAGGTAGTCAAGTTCACCCCACATTGTATGACCAATAAATTGGGAGATAACTGCATGCTTAAGTGGGCCACGCCAAATGACCGAATCGTGAAGATTCTGAAGAAGAAATTGAACAGACATGATTTTAAGCATTCCATTGTACAGAATCGCCGGTTCCAGATGCGTTTCGTCTCCGCTGCTTAAGAAATCTACAACACCGAGCATTTTGGGAACAGATGGACCATGCAGGTCGGTATCCAACAGTCCGGTCTTCTTTCCTTTGAGGGCTAAACCTACGGCAATATTTACGGCGACTGTGCTTTTGCCAACTCCGCCTTTGCCAGAAAGAACTACGTATTTGTGCTTGATGTTTGAAAGAGTTTCTGTTAAACGCCTTTCATCTGCGCCTTGATGACTCATTACAATTATACTCCTTAATAAGTTATTGAATTAAACAGTGAGGCTCCTTATAGTGCAAATGCTGTGCCTTTATTTTTGAATTAAAAACAGGAATAGTTTTGCATAAAGTATTGCAAAAATGCAATGAAACATTGCATTAAATGCATTAATGCAATGGTTTGTTAAATAATCTATATACAAAAGTGCGGATTTTTTTCAAAAAAGGCACTTTTGTGATCAGGCATGAAAATAGCTTAAGACAACTGGTTAATGGAAACTATTGCAATAACCAACTGGAACAATATCGTATCACCACTCTATGATTCGTCATGTTGCTTGCTGATAGCCAGGTTAGGCGGAGGGTATGCTTCTATTGACATCAGAAATCTATCTGCTATTGAAAAAGCTTTGGTTTGTAAAAAGGAAGGTGTTAGTGTTTTGATTTGTGGGGCAATTTCAAATATCGCAAAAGCAGTCTTGATTGAGAATGGTGTTAAGGTAGTTGCTTGGATAAGAGGGCCTGTCGCGGATATTATTTGTGCTTATCGTAAAAATGAAGATATCACAAAGTTATATGCAATGCCAGGATGTGGATCAAGAATGTGTAGAGGACGTTATCATAAGAAGTGTTATGGAATGCAATAGTGCTGATGAGGATAACCACAATACCAAATATATTAAACAAATCAACTACATAATCATATTTCGGAATTATATACAGAAGATACTTAATTCGGATGATTTTTTGGCTTGAATTACACAGAATTCTTTAGTTTAGCGGTATTTATAGTTGAAAACTTCTATGCAGATAAATAAAGGGATCGAAACCAGGCATGTTAAAGAATTGTAAAATTTAGGTTATAATAACATCGATTTGCATCAAATCCTTAATTTAAAATTCAACTCTGTTAATGGAGAATAAGATATGAAAATAGCAATTTCAGCCGAAAAACCGAATGTGGAAAGCCCTGTGGATCTTAGATTTGGGAGGGCCAAATATTTCATGATACATGATGATGAAAATCAAACATGGGAACTTCTAGACAACGATCAAAACCTTAACAGTACACAGGGGGCAGGGATTCAATCAGCAGCAAATGTGGTGAACGCTGGCTGTAAAGTTTTAATAAGCGGACATTGCGGGCCTAAGGCATTTGCAGCACTGAGTAAAGCTGGTGTAGATGTGTATATTGTAAAAGGTGGAACCGTTAGGGAAGCTGCTATTGCTTATAAAGATGGAAAATTAAATAAAATAGAATCTGCTGATGTCGAAGGTCATTGGTAAACCTATAAAATCAACCATAAAGGAGTTATTGTGAAAATTGCAATTCCGACCGCAGATGGTAGACTCTGCATGCATTTTGGACATTGTGAAAAGTTCGTTATCGTGACAGTTGATGAATCAACAAAGACAATAATTGGAAAGGAAGAATCGGTTCCACCTCCACACGAACCAGGTATTCTTCCGAAATGGCTTCATGAGAAAAATGTTGACGTAATTATTGCTGGTGGTATGGGTACGCGTGCACAGCAGTATTTTCAGCAATATGGTATTAAGGTAGTTGTCGGGGCACCGCCAGAACATCCTCAGCAGGTTATTCTAAGTTGGCTTAAAGGTGAGTTGGTAACCGGGAGTAATACGTGCGACCATTAATTGCAGAAAAAGAAAACTCTGCTGAGATTATGGACAATTCTGATTGCCAAGTAAATGATCATGTCAGAAAAAGTGATTTTTATGAAGAAAATCTTGAGAAACTCAGAAATATTTATCATTCGCAATGCTTGTTTAAAAGGGAGCATTCGATTGTACCTGACTTGCGATTCTGGTTCACTGAATCAGGAGTATTGGAAGGACAATTTAACTGTAATGGCTTTCAACAGGGTTACGATAAAATGGTTCACGGAGGGGTTATTGCAGCAATCATTGATGCATCGATGGCGCAGTGTTTGATGGGACATGGCATTGTAGGATACACTGTTGATCTTGCTGTAAAATATAGAAAACCTGTAATAATTGGTCAACTTGCGACATTGTCGACCGAGATTACTGGCGTAAATTGCAGTTTACTTTATTCGATGAAATGTAAAATCTTTCAGAACCATAGCCTTCTTGTTCAGGCAACAGGCAAATTTTATAAAGTAAAATAATCGCATCAATATTTAATAATCAATTTAACAATAAAGCGAAGGAGGTTTTTATGCCACGCGGAGACAGAACAGGACCAATGGGAATGGGAATGGGAATGAAGAGCGGAAGAGGTGCAGGATTTTGTTCAGGGTTTAATGTACCTACCTTCATGAATTCTGTATTTGGAAGAGGTGGCATGGGATTCGGACGAGGACGCGGCTCTGGGTGCCGTATGGGCATGGGATGGAGATATGGCTGGCTATTTCAGAATGCTCCGGTTCCGAATTCACAGATTGAAGAGTTATCGAATCTGAGAAATCAGGCTAAGTATCTTAACCAAGCTCTTCAGTCAATTAACAAAAAAATTTCTGAACTCGAAACAGAGTCTAAGTAACGGATTATGAATTCCCGGCTCAGGATGTGCTATCGCTAACATAGGCATCTGAGCCGTGATGTAAAAAATACGTTGATGAAAGAATTGTGATGAAAACCTGTTATGAATGCCTTCCATGCTTTGTCAATCAGGCACTGGGAGCATTGAAGAACTGCGATGCAACAAGTGATCAGACAATGAAAGCCATGCGGTCAGTTTTTTGTGAGTTGGCAGGTATCGATTATACGGCGACACCTCCTGTTATCGCACAAAAAATCCATCGCATGATTTCAAAGATTGTCGGAAATAAAGACCCTTATGCACATCAAAAGCAGCATTTCAATCAGTTCGCAGTTGAATTGTTAGCATCTGTGAAAAAATCACTCAATTCACAGCAAGACATTTTTTCAGAAAAAGTAAAATTGGCAATTGCCGCAAATATAATTGATTTTGGCAAAAATAGTAATCTTACTGAAAAAGATGTGCTATCCTGTTTAGAAAAAGCGAAGGACGTTTCAATTGATTCAGTGGCATTAACATCTCTTAAGGAAACAATACATAATGCTAATAGCATTCTCTTTTTATGCGATAATGCAGGAGAAATAGTGTTCGATCGATTTCTGATTGAAGAGATGCCTTTTAAAAAGATAATCTGTGCAGTCAGAGGTGCACCGGTAATTAATGATGCAACGTTTAATGATGCTCATGCGATAGGGCTCACAGAGATCGTGAGGGTCATATCGAACGGTTCTGATGCTCCGGGGACGGTTCTGGAAGATTGTTCTCCGGAATTCAGGCAGGTTTTTGATGGGGCGGATGTCATAATAGCCAAGGGACAAGGCAATTTCGAAACATTAAGTGGTATCACCAACAAGAAAATTTATTTCCTCTTTCAAGTGAAGTGCCCTGTAGTCGGACGTGATACCGGATATCCTGTAGGATCGTTTCTCATTCTGGATAATCAATCCAAACCGTCAGCAAGCGATACGTATGTTGAGTGTGGAACACGGGGATGTCACAGCAGTGGAGGAAAGGAAAATGTTTCATGAAAATAGCAGTTGCCAGCGGTAAGGGCGGAACAGGAAAGACGACCATTTCAACAAATCTCGCTCTTTATGTAAGCGAGCAGGGCTATGATACTGTTTACTTTGATTGTGATGTTGAGGAACCCAATGGTCATCTGTTTCTTAAACCTCTTATCACAAAAAAGGAAGTATCTTCGGTTCCAATACCTGTGATAGAGGAATCAAAATGTAATGCATGCGGTGAATGCGTAAAGTTTTGTGAATATAAAGCTTTAGTGAGACTTGGAAAAATTGTTATGGTATTTCCAGAGCTCTGCCACGGATGTGGGGGTTGTACGATAGTCTGCCCTCATCATGCGATACAGGAACAAGAGCGCGAAATTGGATTAATTGAATCAGGAAATTCCGAAAAAGTCAGATTTGTACATGGTAGACTTAATGTCGGTGAATCAATGAGTCCTCCACTTATACGAGATGTTCTTCGGCAGAACCCCAACAATGAAGTTAACATTATCGATGCTCCGCCGGGAACTTCTTGTCCGGTGATCGCTTCGATTCGAAATACGGATTTTGTAGTCCTTGTTACTGAACCAACACCGTTTGGACTCAATGACTTGGGATTGGCACTCGATATGATCAGAGAACTTGGTATTCCACATGGTGTTGTTGTCAACCGTGCGGAAGATGGAAACCGGGACGCGGAAAGTTTTTGCGAAAATCGTCAGGTAGAGATTTTGGCGCAAATTGACGATGATCGAAGGATTGCCGAATGCTATTCAAAAGGAGAATTGATTCTGAAAAGTGTTCCTGGTATACAAAAAAGATTCGAAGAACTTTGGCAAAACATCCGAAAGCGACTTATTGCATGAAAGAGATTGTTATTATTAGTGGTAAAGGTGGTACCGGGAAAACGAGCATTACTGCATCATTTGCATCGTTTGCTGCGAAAAAGGTTGTGCTTGCGGACTGTGATGTCGATGCTGCCGATCTCCATCTGATTCTCAAACCCGTAGTCAGAAATAGAACTGAATTTCGTAGTGGGCATAAAGCAACTATTAACCAGGACAAGTGTTCTGGCTGTGGAAAATGTCTCGAGCTGTGCCGATTTGAAGCGGTGCGTGATATAACAACCTGGGACAAATACCCCGGCATCATTTATACAATTGATCCTGTTGCATGTGAAGGATGCGGTGTGTGCGTGCGATTTTGTCCTTCCCAGGCTATCGACTTCAACGAAGAAATTTGCGGAGAATGGTTTATCTCCGGTACCCGCTTTGGTACTATGGTTCATGCAAAACTTGGCATAGCATCAGAGAATTCAGGAAAATTAGTTACACTGGTTCGCAAAGAAGCTAAAATGATTGCGCAAGAGGAAGGTGCAGATTATGTGCTGATAGATGGTTCCCCAGGTATAGGATGTCCAGTAATTGCATCGCTTACTGCAGCAAGTCTTGCCCTGATTGTTACAGAACCAACGGTATCGGGCATTCATGACCTAAGAAGAATCGCAATATTGACAAAAAAACTGAAGATACCGGCAATGGTTTGTGTAAATAAATGGGATATAAACAGATCTGTTATAGATGAGATCAGACAATTTGCCGATTCACAGGGACTACAATTCGCTGGGTTAATACGGTATGACCATGCAGTCACTTTGTCCCAGCGACAGCAAAAGGCTTTGCCTGAATTCTGCTCAGATGGTATTGTTAAGGATATACTGAATGTATGGAATCGTGTTTTAGACCAATATAACTGAATGGGTTTAAAAAGGAATAGATCATAAATAACCACAAGTATAACAGGATTGAGAGTTGCATCTAAATGCCATGAATACTGTTATTATCGATAATACCAACCAATGTAATACAATCATTTGCAGAAGTAATCGAGAGGTAAACCGGCGCTCAATGTCAGTTTTCCCAGAAATTAATTTTACAGACTTAAAACTTGATTTATACTATTGAATTAATAAGGAAAGCAGACTAAGAACAGGTTGAACAAAGAACATGATTTCTACGCTTATAATTACAATAATTGTAGACAATGTGTCAGAAACTTCAGAGTTGAAATCTGAGCATGGTTTATCAATCTGGATAGAGGCCGATGAAAGGAAAATTCTTTTCGATACAGGCCAGAGCGATATTCTCATTCACAATGCTGAACACCTTGGAATCGATTTGGCAACAGCAGAAACACTCGTTCTTTCCCATGGACATTATGATCACACAGGAGGTGTCGAGCCAGTAATAGCCAGGAATTCATCGATAGCTATCTACTGTAATTCAGGTGTTTTTATTCCTCGATACAGCCGTCAACCCGATGGCAGAATGAAATCAATTGGAATTACCAGGAAATCGTCGGAATCGCTTCACAGAATTTTTGATAACCTACATTGGGTGAATAAGCCATTAATGCTGGAGGATGATATTGGAATTACCGGACCTATTCCTCGAGTAACTGATTTTGAGGATACCGGTGGAAAATTTTTTTATGATTTTGATGGCACAAAACCTGATCCAGTAAGCGATGATCTTGCGGTATGGCTACAAACATCAAAGGGGTTATGTGTACTTACCGGGTGTTGTCATTCTGGGCTGGTCAACACGCTCCAGTACATTCAATCACTGAGCGGCCAGAATACTATTTATTCTGTTATTGGAGGATTTCATCTTCTTAATTCCTCTTCAGAGCGAATGAAATACACCTGTGACTATTTAAATGATATCCATGTCAATCGTATTCTTCCCTGTCATTGTACTGGAGAGAAAGCGGTGGATTATCTTCGATTGCAATTCAATGACAGGGTTCAAATTGGAAGGGCAGGAAGTAACGTTATTTTAGGGTAGTGGGGCGGACCAGGCTTATCTATCCTAAACCTAGAGCTAATGCCGTTTTTATTGTTAATTTTTACCCGTTTAATCGATTTTTTAATGAAATCAAACTAATTTGCCTCCTCCGATCACTATCTATTTCTCTTCTGGTTTTAGCTGCACAGGACTCATAACTGGAAGAGTGTTACACTATTTATAAATGTGCAGAGGTAGGTAAGTTAAAAATAGTCCCTTAGTGACAACATATTTTTAGGAAAGAATTTTCTGAAAAACTATAAATCACAAATAACAAATCACAAATTACAAATCACAAATTACAAATTACAAATCACAAATTACAAACAAATCCCAATGACCAATTATCAAATTCCAAACCAAAAAAAGAACAGGAGTAGTGGTCCCAATCATTTTCGGATTTTTTCTGATCCTGTTTCTGTTTGGAATTTAAGATTTGTGAATTGGTGCTTTAGGGTCTTTAATAAATCTTAAGCTTTTTTTTGTGGTAAACTTTTGTTAAAATAATAGGACAATACTGATGAGTCTTTATAAAGCACAACTGCCTCATGAAGTTAACGTTATGAAACGATCCATCTCTTTTCTTATCAACATGATACTTGTATTCCGTATTTCAGCTGATATATTAACACCTGACCGTATAACTGTCTGGGAACCTGGAGTGCCTGGAGGAATAACTGTTCCATCTGAAAACACTGTTAATGTGATCGATTTTGGTGCTGATTTTTCAGGAAAAACCGACTGTAAAGATGCAATCTCCAAGGCCATAGAGGCACTTCCTTTGGGGGGAGGGGTTGTTTATTTTCCAAGCGGCAGCTATTATTTCTGCAGTACAATCACTATCGGTAAAGATAACGTAGTGATACGGGGAGATGGGTACCATAAAACGAAACTGCATCATGATAACGGTGGACTGTGTTTCGATGTTATAACATACAGAAGAGGGCAGTGGCAGAATCTTCTGGGCGGATATACAAAGGGTTCAAAGACGGTTACAGTCGAGGATGGAAGTAAATTTACGGTTGGAGCTTTTGCAGAGATTCAGCAGGCAAACGATTCCGCTTTGATGTACACTGATCCGGAATGGATACAATCATGGGCTGAAAACGCTGTAGGTCAGCTCTTTGAAGTAGTTGGAGTGGAAGGCAACAGCCTGACATTTCGTACTCCACTGCATTTTGATGTCAGATCCGACTTGAATCCACAGATACGTCCCCAAGGTTTTATAAGGGGAGTGGGGTTTGAAAATTTTTATATCGAAAGAATTCAGGGCGGAAACAGCACTTTTCAGTTCAAAAACGCCGCTTATTGCTGGATAAGAAATATAGAAAGTTATCATACCCAAAAATCGCATATATCAAATAATACGACAATTGGATGTGAATTCAGAGACAGCTATTTTCACAGCTCCTTTTCTTATGGAGGTGGTGGAGCCGGTTACGGAGTTGAGTTTGGTTTTCACTCAACAGACGGGCTTTGTGAAAACAATATCTTTGATTCTCTGCGACATGCGATGCTTGTGCAAGCAGGAGCAACTGGATGTGTATTCGGGTATAACTATTCGATTAATCCGGTTCAGGGTGAGGGAGAAACCAATCTCAACGAAGGGTGGGATCCACCCGATATCTCTCTTCACGGCCATTATGCACGGATGAACCTTTTTGAGGGCAATATTGTTCAGGAGATTGGTATCGGAGATTACTGGGGACCAATGGGGCCCGGGAACACTTTTTTGAGAAATATTGTCAAGGGGCCGGGAGTGTATCTTTACGACCACTCCCATTACCAGAATCTGGTGGGGAATACGATTTCTGATTGGGCAGACGATGGCAGTTCAACAGGCACAGTAAGACATGGTGAAAAAGTCAACGGATTATTGGTCTGGGAAGATAGTATTGCGGACCGTGTCATACCTGTTTCATATTATCTTCATAATAGACCTGCTTTTTATGGAAGTTTGCAGTGGCCATCAACAGGATCGGACATTGAGAACGGTAAAAATTCTGCACAGTTAAGGTGGGAATCTGGAAACCAGGTGACTGGAGTAATAAAGAGGTCACAGGTAAGATTTGTGACAGTTACAAGGAAAAGAGAAGATTTAACAAAGGTTTTCGATATAAAGGGAAGAGTAATAGGATTTACTGAAGCTTCAATACTGTCAACTTCGAAGGTTTCTTCCGGGGTCTATTTACAGACAAGCGGAAAGCGTGGTATAATGTGGTTGCAGCTTAGGTGATAAGTCCGTGGCCATAAATATAATATCTTTTGATAACTCCGGCAGAGTCGGCTTCAGCAAGAATCCGGCTGCCGTTTCCATAGATATATTTGGTAGTGACACCCTTACGACCAGTTTCATGAAAACATTACCCTTTTTGAGGCTCTTTTCTTTGCTTCATATTATGAGACTATAATAATTACTACTGCAGTCCTTTTTTATTATCATAGTGTATGATGTCAATTCAGGAAATTTTTTATGATGAGAAAAGTTCTCCAATATACAGGTTTATCTCGGGAAAGTATGATGGTAGGTCGGAAATCGTATGATCAATAATTTGGGAATTTGTATGATGACAAAAAAAACAATCACATTTAAGTACAACTGTACCAATTCATCACATTGTAAATTTCAGTTCTTTCTGATATTCTCGAAGAATATGTATTCTATGCTTAATCCTAAACAACTTACATTTGCATTATAAATCAATATTTTAAATTTTCTATATCTGTACCCAAATCCAATTAAGAAACCTGGATAAAAATCAAAGACCTTCGAGAATGCATCATCATAAGATGTGTCATATGGTGTTATAAATTTATCAGTACCATACTTGTAAATTTTTTTGAGTTATATGTACTCGATTCTTCAAAATAAAACTGAGATTGGACTCTTGAGAAAAAGCTTCCAAAATATATATCAGAACTTATTGAAAGCTGCAACTCTACTTTTTTAAAATTAATGGTTTTGTAATGATCAGTATATATTAAAGACAATTCGGGCATAGTATCAATTATAGTATTAGTAAAACTATGGTTGTATCTGTCTATTCCATTTAAAAAATCGAGTCCGAAATGAATTGATAATTCTGCTTGCTGGTTTTTTGCAGTATAGCCTAGTAGTAAATTTCCGATTAACTGATTATCGATATATTTGGGGCTTTTACTGAAATCAGCATTGTAACAAATACCGGCTCCAGTAAATAAAGAACGGTTACTTGCATTTATTCCATTATAAATAATTAGAACTGGAAAGAGCCAAAAAAATCGTTTTTTAGTTATAGAGCAGATAGCTATGTTAACCGATATTTCATCTAATGGAATTCGGGCGGACACCACATTTACCTCCTCACCTAAATTCTTCAAGGTTTTTCCACTTCGTGGGTAGATACTTTTTTGCAGTATTTTTATTCCCTGGAAAATACAGGTTTTTTCATGCTGGCTTCATCAAAGGTAACATCGTACTCCTTTTCCAGGAACTGGGCTACTGCCCTAACGTAAGGGTAAACGACCATTGTATCCGTAAGATCATCGTTGAAATGAAGCACCCGACCGGTTAACTTATCATACATCTGGTTAAAGAGCGTATCGGATGGATAATATTTTTGAA
>CAYYNL010000014.1:0-35107 GCA_964472925.1 uncultured Fibrobacter sp.
CTATTTAAAATATTGTATATCCCAGGAATTTCTAATGATCTCATAAATACTGGTGAAATTTTATTTCAGGGTTCTCACAATGACTACTGATTCACAGCTATCATTTTCAGGATAAGTAAATGTCTTCCCTGTTGAAACAACTGAATGTGAAATAAGGGTAATACCATGGAAATTACATTAATTCGTAATGCCATAAGTATCTGATTTGATTTCTTTGGTGTCAAAGGTAACTCTGAAAGCCTCTGGGATTTATGACTTGCTAAGTTGAATTTATATTTGTAATTAACACTCTGCTTAAACAGCTTAGTTGTTTGTATATATAGGCTTATGTGAGAACTCTTGAAACATTCCTTATATTCTTTATGGCAAAAATCTGTTAAATCAGGTAAAAAAACTTGACCGTAACGAATGCTGAATATATTATTACACCTGATGAGGCTAAAATTGTAAATAGATCTTGTCTAATTTCATGAAAAGAGAGCTACAGTTAGAAAAGGTGTTTTAACGAGCAGAAAAAAACATTTGGGAGGGAGTATTATGACTTTTCCTAATTTGATAAACCCACTTAACCTATTCAGAATGTTTTAAGCAGACGTGTGATAAGCACAATGCAGCATTTTAAAAATTATCGTTTGTATTTTGCATAACGTGAATTATTTTGATAACTGATATTTTGCTTTCCATTAATGCGATACTCTGAGAATTATTATGAGTTATTTCGTTTTCTTTTGAAACTATTCTGAAAAAACTTAATAATCGGAATACTACCGATCTCATGATTTTCAAACGACTGGAGTGGTTATGAACCATATGCAAAAAAAGAAGGGCCGGAAGTTTTCTGCTATCACAGTTCTATTTTTACTGTCCATTTCTTCTGCTAATGGACAGGAGATGTCGTTGGAAGGAACCGACATGAGCCTAGAGGATCTTGTTAATATCAAGGTCAAGGTCGCTTCAAAAAGTGAAGAGAGTATTTCAGATGCACCTGGGGTAATTTCGGTTATTACTCAGGATCAGCTGAAGCGGTTCGGGGGTACAACACTTGGTGATGTTCTCAAAAGAGTGCCAAGCTTATTAGGTACTACAGTTTATATGACTGATCGTTCTGTTATTGCTTCCCGTGGTGATCAGGTGATGCCTTCATCAAGCCATATCCTGTTTCTGATTAATGGACGTCCAGTCAGGGAAGTTCTTGAAGGTGGTATTAAAAGTGAAATATATGAATCATTCCCGGTGACAGTAATAGAAAGAATCGAAGTAATCAGAGGACCTGGATCTGTGCTTTACGGTTCTCAAGCTTTCTCTGCAGTTATCAACGTGGTAACAAAAAGCCCTGAAATAAATAGTGTAACGGTTTCTGGTGCATTGGGAAAGGATTTGCACAATCATGTTTCTGCGAATATAAACTACAAACTCGGCGATTTCGGGATGGTGTTTGCAGGAAGGTATGCAGATAGAGGTGGCTGGAACACTGACTGGCGGGCACCAAAAGATGTTTTGGGTGGAATAGATACTGTTAATGTAACAATTCCTGATTATGGACCGGGCTTATATGGAGAGCTAAGTTTTAAAGGGTTAAAATTGATGGGATCTATCAATCAGTGGAGCACCCAATACTTTGTTCCAGATTATCAGATGGTTAAATATTTAGATATTGAACCTCCAATTATACCTTATGGTGATGCAACTGGACGAGTAACCTGGGAAAAATATTTTGCAGATATTGGATATGAGCATGAATTTAATGACTTCTACTCTTTAAGTATCAATGCCACTGGTACAAGATCCAAACTTGAAACAACCATGTTTCCTTTTTCTTCAAGGGATGCCTACGAAATCATTGTAGAAGAGACTAATCACTTCAAGCCGATGGAAAATTTCAACATTTTGCTCGGTGGTGTTTTTGGTTATATGACTGGAACAGAAAGTGACCGTTTAAATCATGTGAATACTAATGAAGGCCATGAACAGATCAATTTTTCCGGTTATCTCCAACTGGATTACCGCTGGAATTGGTGTAAAGCGATTGGCGGTATCCAATTAAATAAAGTAAAAGATTTTGATGTTGACTTTAACCCCAGAGCCGGTTTGATATTCTATCCCTTTGATAATGTCAACATAAAAACACTATACAGTACAGCCTACCGCGCACCCAGCCTTAATGAGTTATACCTTAATCATGCTACTATGCGTGGGCAGATGGTAAATCGTATACCAGAAGATAGAATCCAGGATAAAGATCTCAAACCGGAAAAAGTCAACACTTTTGATGCAGGGGTAAACTATCAGGACAGTACCGTTCAATTTGGTTTAAATGGTTTCTATAGCAAAATGGATAATCTCATAATACAGGACCGTAATCCAGATCACTATGCAATACCAACATGGGATAATATAGGAGAGGTCACAATTTTCGGTTTGGAATGTGAAGGGAAATACTATATTACAAGAGAGTGGATGATTGAGGGATCAATGCTTTATCAGGAAAGTAAAGATAAACAAAACACTGAAGGAAACGCTGCCCCTCTTCCTGCTTTCAGTGCAAAAGGTGGACTCAGTTATCAGGGGTATGGACTGACTGTAAGTGCCTTCAATTCCTACTGGCAAGCACTTGATAAAAAATTTACCACAAAGCTGAACAAAACAACTGGCAATTTCAACATGCTAAATCTGAACTGCTCATATAATTTCAATTATCTGGTAAAATCAAAGGTGATAAAGGAACTATCAATTATCTTTGCTGCAGACAATCTTCTTGATGAGGAAGTGTGGTTGCCTGCATGGGGCCTTTTGGATTTAAGCAGCAGAATACCTTACAATGAAGGAAGAACCCTTTATGGAGGGTTTAAAGTTACCTTCTGAGATATTGTTTTTAACTTTTGGTATTTGAAAACTTCTGAAGAAAATATCTTCAGAAGTTCTCCCTTACAGTTTTTCTGGTGAAAAGGGCAACAAGTATGAAATGTGCATTTTTCATTATTTTTTTGATCAATAGTTTTATTCTAGCCCAGGATGCAGGTTATCTGAATTCTGAAAATGAACAGGTTGTTGTTTTTGCCACAAAAGGGAGCATTTTCGATCAGGCCAGAAATGGTCTTATTAATGAAATACGTGATGACTTCGCTGTCTCTGTAATTGAATTGGATGAAAATACTTCGACCGATGATATCGATTCGTTAATTAACGGATATAATTTACCTAAAGTTGTAGTGCTTATAGGAAATAATGCAATCAGATCTTATATAAGATACTCTAACAAGAATAAACAAAAGACAGCACAAATACAGGTAGTTACAATTCTTGCTTTGGATGTACAGAGAGCTATCTCCGGTTTGGAAAATGTCAACGCCATCGCTTATGAAACGCCAATGCTTACTGCACTTGTTAGTTTCAGGAGGACATTCAACAAACCAGTTGATAAAGTAGGAGTTCTTTATAGGAAACCCTTAAAAGATTTCATAGAAAAACATACCCATTATTGTGCAAAAGAAAAAATAAGAATCAAGGGTATAGAAATCAGTGATGATACTTCTAAAATTCAACTTGATATTGCCAGTGCTCTTCAAAATCTGATTGAAAACGAAAAGGTCGATGCACTCTGGATACCCAATGACAACGTTCTCCTTAAACCCGAATTCCTTGGTAACATATGGTTTCCTGCACTGAAAAAAAAGAAAGTTCCTCTTATTGTAGGTGTGGAAGCCTTGGTTAATCCCGAATTGAATTTCGGAACATTTGCGGTTATTCCTGATCCGGTGGCCTTGGGCGAACAGGCTGCCGAAATTATTTACAATCTGAAAGCAGATAATTGGCAGCATACTGGAATAATGATTCACCCGGCTATCTCTATGTATTCCGTATTGAATATTAAAAAAGCTTATGAGATTGCGGCTAAAGAGGACTTCAAAACTTATGAAGTATCAAAAATACTGAAGAAATAGATTTTAATTTAAGAATAACTTATAATTTGATTATACCAAAATCATACTGTTGAAACGAAAGCTATAATTGTGACTAAACGAATTATTGCATTCCAATTATTGATGGTTTTTCTTGTCTTCAGTATCTTTGCTGTTGAAAAGGTATATGTATTTTTCCCATCAAGCATCAACTCTCAATCCATGCAGAATGCAATGGATGGTCTGATGAAAGAAACAAGCGTCACTGTTTTTGTAAGGTACAATGAATTTATCTCAAAAGTTAATTCAGAACCGCCAGATGCAGTTATAACCAAAACAATGCTTGTTCAAGAACAACTTGGAGAATATGAAATTCTGCTCAATGGTGAGCGTAATGGAAAAACAGTTGAGAACTATGTTATTTTGTCTGCCGGAGAACAATTCAATGCAGATTCTGTAAACTCTGAAACAGTTATTGGTGTATTAGATGTTTTGGGAAGAACAGGTATGAACTCTTTTTCAAAATTATTCTTCCCTGTACAGCCAAAACTGAAAAGAGTATCCAAGCTGGAAGATCTACTCTCTTTGTTATCATTTGACTTGATTGCAGGCATCATGGTTGAAGATAAATTTACAGATTATTTCAAAAGCACATCTCAGATGCAGTTTACTATTACCCCGTTAAAGAACGCAAATACAGGGATCGTTTCTTTTGCCGTAAAAAAGGGTAGTAAAGCAGAAAAAACTCTCAATTGTCTGAAAAACAACGACAAAAAAATATGTGATCTGTTTTTAATTGATAAATGGAAATAAAAGTCGCTGGTTTTATAATCAAAAACTGCTGGTTATTCGCAAATACTATTCTAAACAGAGCAACTCATACCTAAATTGTACGATTGTTTGACATGCCTTGCTTCCGATCCTTTTATCTATCAGCACAGAAGATTCTAGATCGTATCATCGGGAGATATGCTATTAAACTCAAATTGTTCATTTCTGGCTTTCAGGAAACCACTGGCTAAGCCACCAGATGTTTCGTAAAGGCACTATAGTGCCTTCTTGCTTTCGAGGCTCTGCCGCTCAATCAAGCTACCGCCTGTGGCGGTAGTACTTGACTATCAAAATTCACAAAATACAATAAAATCCTGATGTTGTCATTAGAATGATTGCCTCAAATTCAATTATATAGTTAAAAAATGTCAAAACATATAAAATGTTTAACAAACATAATTTTAATAAATAAAATCTGTACCAATAAGCCCTAAAGGGGACTTATAATGCGATGCGCCTCAAAGAATATTCAGAATTGTTAGCTACTATATTGGTTCGAAGCTGGTCTGAACCTCATCATCCAGTTTCGCTCTTTCCATCAGAACCGCTAATGTATCCAAATGCATCTGTCTGGTAGTTGGTTTCTTATCTGGAAGGAATTGGAATCTGCCATGCTTCATTGACAGCAATTCAAAGACGGCCTCTTCTGCAGTCAGTTTATCTGTTACCGCAAAAGTAATGATTCCCTCTTCAAAAAAGATCATGCCTAAAGGTCGATGGTTCTCGACTATAAGGCAACCAGTTTTCTTATTGGTATCCATCATCTGAAAGATTTCGGTAAGAGTCTCTTCAGTAATTTTACCCTCAAGGCAAGATTTTGGTTCATCAGAATCCTTTTGAAGTGTTTCTGGTTTCATCTTAACCATCGATAAAACAGAATTCAGATCTGAAATAGTAAGATTTTTACCAAAAAAGAATGTTCGATCGTCAAAATAGTCACATTTTTTAACGCTGGAAGGAGATGTGACATTATAGTAGATAAGAAGAAAATCTGCTGTAAGCATCTTAAATCTTAACATATCATTCATTTTATCCTGAATATCTGGATCAAATTTCCAATCCACGCAGATGATTTCCGGAATATTCAAATGAAGAAAAGCACTGACTTGAGCAAGGCTTTTTGAACTTATGATTTGAAATCCGTAATTTCGGAGATATTTTGAAAGCGAAATGCTGTTATTGTTGATATTTGAATACTTCACCATTTTTTGTTCTTTTGAAATTAAAAGGCAACTGATTCCGCATATTTTAGGCCTTTTAAGTCTGGGTAGAAAAACAATCAGAACCAGTATTATTACAAGAATCAAGATTCCAATAATCAGCATTTTTTGATTTGGAATAGAACGTTCTGCAAAGCTGCTTTCTCCAGAGTATCTTTGTGCCTCTGTTTTTAAAACGAAACCCGAAGACCCCAAAAAATCGACACAATACCAAAGATTATCTTCTGATTTAACTTTCATCTTTTCTCCAGCTTTTGCCACTCCAAGTACCGGAAAATCTGGTGAAAGCTCCTTGTACACAACTGTCGTATCAGCAGAAATGATGATATCATAATTTGCTGCAGCAAAATGCATAACAGGCTGCTCGACTTGAGTATCCTTGAGAATCGGTTGATGTAAAGATTTTTCAGACGTTTTACTTGCAGTTTTTGTGTCTTTTGTTTTAGACTTTTTATGACTATTGTCAATATCGATTTTGGAAGAAGCCTCTGCTTTTTTAGTTGTGACACTATAGGCGACTGTTGCAACCGGTTTTTCTTTGATCTCTTTCTTAACTACTTCTCTAACCACATTTTTTACTTCTTCTTTAATTTCTTCATTAACTGCTGCAACAGGTTCTGAAGAAAGTGAAGAATTAATGGACTTTGTTTCCTCTTCCACTTTTATGGGCGCTGGGATGGCTGGCTTCTGTGTAACTTCTGCAACCACTACAGGTTCAGAGGTTTTAGGTATACTTTTTATAGGGTGATAAGTAGCTACGATCTTATTCTGTAACAGATTTTGCCTGCTGATAGAGCCATTTTCTTTACGAAAATAAAAGATAGATTTATCTGTATAGACACTTTTATGTTTTAAAACCCAGTTTCCAGCTTCAGCATCGTTTATCACCGAAGCAATCACATGGCCGATTTCCGAATAATGTGGTTGTATGGCAAATGAACCGATACGTGGTTCAAGTTCATAGAAAAAATCCGCTGGAACTGCAACAGGTATTCTTAATGGACTGAGTAATGGTAGCCAGATAGTACTTATATTCTGATTATTAATTACCGCATCATCGTTAAGAATTATCAGACCGTCAACATTATAATGATCAGTGAAATTCTTGATTATGGATTTTAAGCTGTTTTCCGGATCAGAGATTACAACCGGTTTGGAGTGAACATTTACACCCAAAGTATTAGCTTCGTTCTGGTATGATTGTACCAGTGCGCCATTGGATCTTGAGGAGAATACAATTCCGATATTTTGTGGTTTTTTCCCTGTAAGATAAACAAACCGGTCTATGTATTGCACAAGTTTCGTCTCGTAACTGAATAAACAGCTATTTGAACTGTTATCTGTATTCTCTTCGAATAATTCATTTTCAACCAAGATTGAAGGTATTTGACTTATGTCTGAATGCTTTTGCTGAATTTTTTTTAACATTCTGATATTATCAATGCCTACAGCGACAAATAGCCCGGGAAAATCTGCATTTATTGCAGCAATAATTTCGGCTTCATTTTTGGAATTAATAGATCTGATAGAAATTGTTTTATTTATGCTGCTTTTTATACCCATTTCCATTTTTTTATATTGGGAACCTTTAGGTTGTATAATAAGAACACTTTTGGGTTGACTGTAAATGGAGAACGTTGTCAGGAGAACAAACAGGATTAAAGCAGTTATTTTGTTCATATCTGTTTCCAATCCATAGAAAATAATGGGAATTTAAATCATCTGTTGCATAAAAACAACTCTACAACCTGAAATTAAAATATGTGAATTGAAGGATCAAAAGCAATAATCTGAATCAGAAAAAGTAAATTTTTTAATTACAAGTGATCAAACATTTTAAAGACCAGAATTACTACAGGCAGGAGGGAAGATGCTTCCTGCATCATTCTCCAATTCATATGATAAATGAATTATCCTCAAGGGATTACCTGCTTACGGGGTAAATATGGTACAAAGTTAAAGAATTCTTGATATCATTATAACAATAAAGAAACAGCAGTGCAACAATAAATAAACTGGATTACTTTGCAAGAATAAAAGTTTTAGTTTCCAAAGTATTATCAATTACCCAAATGGATAGTCCTCTTATAGTTACTGCTTACAGTTAAATTGCTCATAATAAAAAATAAGGCATTGGCCCATAAAAAGCCTGCCCATTGTATCAGGTATTTTTAAAAAATTTTTTAAGTCGGGATTGTTATGCTGTCCGGAGATTCTTAATGTCCAAGGGCAGAAATGTCTGTGTTTTCTGACTTGTTTGATGTAAATGATGGAAAATCAATTCTGAAGCCCAGATCCACTCTTAGACGATGCTCCTTTTCTTCATATTCTTTAAGTGCAGAAGATGAGTTGGAAGGGGAATTTTTTACAACAGTGCTTCTAAGAAGTCCGTACTGTGCTGCTAATTCCAAATACGCATTTTTGCTGCTAATAGGCGCACTGAAGCCAAATGTCCCACCTATCATATTAATTGGTTTCTCAGATAGTTCCGGATTGCCGTTTTTAATTTCTTCAGAAACGGCTGGATATGGTTCTATAAAGAAACCAAAGCGAAATGGAACATGTCCAGCAGAAATCTCTACACCAGCATGAAATACATGTCCATTTTTTAAATTCATTTCTTCTATGTGGGATTCAAGTGCAGCCATGTCTTCATACAATTCAGAGGATGCTGTGTTTGCATCCAGTTCATATGATTCAAAAGGACGGGCCTGATATTCCAATGCAACAGCGAAATTTTCTGTGAATTGATATTCGCAGCCAACGGAAAAGAAGAGCGGTATGGTAAATTCACCACCTGAGATTTTCTGATTAAGATTACTATCTTTATTTTCCACTTCGAATTCATCCCATATCCATTTGTAAGAAGGAGTGATGTTTGCACCCACGGTCATGTTCTCTAAAGGTTTACCCGTAATACCGATTGAAGTGGAAAAGGCTTTTCCAGGAATTACAGCTTTATCTTGTGTTTCATATTCGTAAATAATATCAGAGGTAGAAGAATTGTAATCTAATCTTGTATTACCAAATCCGATATTAAAACTGATACCTGCAGAGATGCGATTGAAAAAGCTGAAAGCAAAAGCTGGTGATATGGTATTTAATCCGCCACGGAATTTTTCTGTTTTCTCATATTGGTAAAAATCGGACAGAGTGATGGAATTTCTCTTTAGGTAATAGATAGAGGATAAGTTAATCGCATTGTGATAACCTGCCCCAAATGCAAATGAAAAGGGGACTGATGACATTTTTAGCTGGAAGGGAAATGCTGCTGAAATATGAGAAAATTTATAATTCGGTCTGTATCCGTATTTTAATTCATACTCATTCGATTCAATGGATTTGTCTAAATATTCATTTTTGACAAATGCCAGATCAAGGTTGGACCCCAGCTTTATACTTGCATTCTGTTGGAGAGCAAGCAATGAAGGATTACCAAAAATTGCATTACTGCCAGTATTGCCTGCAGAACTGGTTTTTCCCATCCCTATGGAACGGATATCTACCACATTTGGTACTATCCTGTGAACGACAGGCAAAAAATCCTGAGCAGAAAGGATGGAGACAGAACCAAACCAGATAAGCAGATTAAAAAAACTTTTCATTGTAGCTCTCCTATGCGGATGAATTGTCGCTGTTAAAAAAATATCTGGAAAAATCAAAAGCCGGAATTCTGATTTTCAAAAACCGGAACATCTGATTTATATGAACCCTGATCGATAATAAATTTATTATGGTTATAGCATTTTGCTGATCAGAAATCTGGTCTGATTTTGCTTCGCTTACATATGATTATATAAGATGTTGCTTCTGGCAGAGCCCGGGCTTACTGTAGAAGCTGCTTTTTTAATGTTAATTGATGGGAGGTCAATCGTTATACCCAGATCAACTCTTATCAGATGCTGTATTTCATCATACCTGTTTTTTTTATTAGTTATAATATTAAAGATTTCTTTGGTTGTTTTTAAACGCCCATACTGTGCTGCGACATCGATTAATGCATTTTCTCTGATTGGAATTCCCAGACCCAATGTTCCACCAATCAGGTAATTGGGGTTCTCATCATATCTGATATTCCCGCTACTGTTAAGTCCATTGTCTGTAATAGCATAAGGTTCCGTAAAAAAACCTAATCTCAGTGGAACCTTTCCAGCGATTAATTCTGCTCCTAAATGCAGTACATGACCATTTTTAAGGTCAATTGAATCAATGTAATCATCGAAAGACAAATTATCTTTGTAGAAATTATCTGATTTAAAGGAAGCTAAAGGTCTGCTCTGATACTCTGCTGCTATAGAGAATTTAGGAGTTATCTGGTATTCCAGACCAACAGAGAATATAGGAGGCATTGTGAATTCCGCACCATAAAATGTATCTTCCTTGTCTTCTTCATCGGTTTTTTTCTCGCTCTCCATATCATCCCATTCCCAATCATACGAAGTAGAAAAACTCAAACCGATTGTCATGTTTTGCAGCGGTTTACCACTGATTCCAATTGTCGGATAAAAAGCTTTTCCTGCAGCTGTTACAATAAAGTCTGTTTCTTCTTTGCCACCTGGAGTTTTATATTCTGAAGTGGTTTTCGACTTAATATCGCCAAATCCGATATTAAAAGAAATTCCAACAGAAATCTGGTCCAGTAATCCAAAAGCAAAACCCGGTGTTATTGTATTTAATCCACCTGTGTATCTGGTTATAGTATTATTATAAAATTTTTCGTTTTCTGTCTGTTGCTCCTCATTCTGATATTGGGTAAACGAAAGATCTATGGCATTCTGATAACCGATTCCAAATGCAAAGGAGAGGGGAACCGATGGAAATTGAAAGTGAAAAGGTAGAGAAAATGAAATGTGGGAGAACTTAAAATTGGGTTTGTAACCGTATTCAATGTTGGTGTCATTTGCATTTGAAATTTCATCAAAAAATTCGTCTTTTGCAAATCCCAAATGGAGAACCGATCCCATCCTGATACTTTTATTTTCCTGAAGAGACAACAGAGAGGGATTGGTAAAGAGAGCATTACTTCCGGAGTAAGTCGCGGCTTCAGTTTTTCCCATTCCTATGGAACGGATATCTACCGTGTTGGGTATAAATCTGCTGATAAAAGACTCTTTGTCCTGTGCAGAAATATTTGAAAAAACTACCATACAGCTTATCAGAAATATAAGTTTTATCATTATAACTCCTTGAAAGATTACTCAGAGCTGCATTTGCATAGTAATGACTGTTGTATAAGTGAGAACTCAGAGCCCAAAACTACATAAGATTTGTAAACTATTGATCAGCATTGCCCAAAGATTAATAAGATAATTGATGTCAATATACGAAGCAATAACACCTCAATTTCCAAATGATTGTATTTCAATAATTACAGGAAACGGATAAAATCTGAAGAACACAAATATCCAAATGCACTTCCATTAATGTTGTTATAAAGCAGGCTTCTTACCATTTGGAAGTTTAATCGTGAGTGAGAATAGAAATCATGTCTATTGGAGCCTGATCATTACATTTGCTGCGTTATCTTTTCTTTTCCTGAGCCAATTAAAAATCCGATGCAGCCGGTCATAAATTCAAATTAACATTAACTGGTTTCCTGCGATTTTCACGTTCAAGTTTACTTAGACGGCACCCGCAATAATCTTGGCGGTAAAGTCCCAGCTTTTTACTCAGTTCGATACTATAGAGGAATCCATTTTTCTTTTTAAAATCGAAAGGCTCATAAATGCAGCCATACTCTGAAGCTGCTAAAAGACCAGCTTCATTGAGCATGGAGATTCTCTTGTGAGGACTGACACTCATAACGGTAGTAAAATTTTTAAAGCCATTTTTCTGGCAAAAGCTGGCGGTTCTGCGAAGACGAAGAAGAAAGCACTGGCTGCAGCGAAGTCCTCCTTCAGGAGTGTCAATATATGGAGCAATAGCCTCTTCCCATAAAGACGGTTCATAAGTATCAGCATAAAAAGGGACACTGTAAATTTCAGCAGTTTTTTTAGCTTCGCTTAAACGAAGTTCATATTCGCTAATAGGGGATATGTTGGGATTGCAGAAAAAGCAGTGAAGGCTGAATTGCTGATGTAAGGAATGCACTACCCAGGCTTCATCAGGTGCACAGCAGATATGCAGTACCAGATCCGGTTTATTATGCATAGCTATCCAACTTCAGGAAAAAACGTGTATCAGTTTACGAAAGCCCCAGATTTCTTTTAACGCAAGGAATCGGATAGCGGTAAACAAGACAGTTGAGATCACACAGACAATGGCAATTCCCAAAACTCCGGTTGTTCCAAAGAGCAAATAGCAGGGCAGTGCAGCCAAAGCCATAAGGTAAATTAAAGAGATAATGACAAACTTTCTAAAGTAGACTCTGAAAATATATTTTCGATAATCCGGAAATTTCTGACCAAAGAAACGCAGACAACGAAGTCCTTCCTGAGCCCGTTTACCTTTAAGCCTTTTGTGCTGTGAAAATTCGTTCATAACTTCATTCCATCCGCTCTTTTTCACATAGTGGAGCAGAAACGGGATGGAAAAAGCGGTATGTCCATTGTCTAAAAGAATATCCACAATATGTGGGAGCAGCTCTTTTTCAGAAGGCATGCTTTTGTAAGCCATTTTCAGGTAGTGAAGTGACTTAAGATCATCTCCTTTTTCACGGTGATAATCTGCCAGAAACCAGTAATCTTCCATACAATAGGGAGATTCGATACTGATTGCTTTGTTGATCCAATATTCCATCTGTTGATATTGTCCGGATTCCCTTAAATGATGGTAATAGTCACGAATAATTTCGGAATTTGTCTCATCCAAAGAGATTGCTTTTTCAAAGGCAGTTTGTGATTGTTGTAAATCTTTTTTTCCTGAGTAGCAAAGGGCAAGAATTCTGAAAGCCTCCTGGTCTAAAGGAGAAATGTCCAGAGCCCGTTCAGCATATTCTATGGCTTCACTGAATTCGTTAAGATTCAAATGAATATAGGCTTTATCGATATATCCGATAGGGGAGTTGGGGTAGAGCCGGATAGATTCATTTGCCAGAGCGATGGCATGCTCGGTCTGACCGGATTGTGAATAACAGAATATCAGTTTGGAAAGAATCCGGATATTACGGGGTGACTTCTCCAGAGCCTCCTGATACAGCTCGATAGCATTAGAGGTTTGTTCCAGCATCATATAGTGATCTGCCAGAAGGTCCCGTACCTCATCGAAGTCAGGATTGAGCTTAAGTGCGGTTTTAAAACACTGTTCTGCGTTGTCATATTGACCGGCACGCTGGTAGGCCAGAGCAGCGTTTCGGTAGGCATCGGGGTTTATGGTTCCGCGGCTTTGAAGCTGTTCGAAAAATTGGATAGCAGTTTGTGGTTCGTTTATTTCGGTATAATACAAGACTAAAGATAAAAGGACCGTTTCATTTTCCGGATGAAGTTTATAGGCTCTTAAAAGATATTTGCTTCCTTTTTTCGATTGATTCATCATGGAATAAGCATAATAGAGTCCCAGAAGACAGTCTGCATTGGTTTTATCGAGATTTAGCCCTTTGTGAAGATAGGAAATGGCATCTTCCGGAAGATTCTGTTCGGCACAGATTCGCGAATACAGATAATAGATTTCCCATTCTTCACTGTTTATTTTTGTGTATTCATCCAATTGGGCCAGAGCCTCATCATAAAGACCTACTTCGATAAGCCCCTGAACTTTATCAATAAATTCCGGAAAATCCAGATACTCTTCCATCATGCAGCCAACTCCTGCTCAGAGGTGGGAGAGATGATTACTGATGGAAATAATGTGCTGAAAATGGTATCAATAATCCAGACAAACAGAAAACCTGAGCAAAAAGCTACGGCCGTAGTTAAAAGTGCCAGAGGCGATTCGATATTCTGAGGGGAACAGAGATCCCAAATCAGTGCGCATGAAAGTGCCATAAAAACCGGAATACCAAAAATCAGCATTGCTGCAATGTTCTCATTGAGAATGTGCATTTTCAAAGTAATCTTCTGCCCTTTTTTAATGGGCATTGACTTTTTCAGAAAAACTCTTTTTTTAAGAGAAGGCTTTGTTTCACAACAACCACCACATCCGGCATGGCATTCTCCCACAGAGCTGCATTTTTGATCTAAAACTATCCAGATCAGTTTTCCCTTGTAGTCTATTACTACACCCTCTTTTATTTCCTGTCGAATTAAAATCATTCTTCGAAACTAAAAAGCTTTAAAAAACAGAACCTTTTTCATTATATACGATTGAGTCATTCAAAAGGTAAATTCTATCTATGCTTTTGCTCAAATTGCAGAGTATTTCGTAACCGATCGTATTTCCCAGGCAGGCAATCTCATCGGGGCTGATACAATCATCACCCTGAAATCCCATAGCCACAACTTCATCACCAACCGAGATATGCGGATCGATACCAACATCTACCATAATATAGTCCATTGTTACATTACCTGCTATGCGGTATCTTTTCCCTTTAATGAGTACATCACCGCGATTGCTGAGAAATCGTGGAATACCATGAGCATAGCCCATAGCAATGGTAGCGATGCAGGTAGTGGAACTGGTTTTGTAGTGGCCCCCGTAGCTTATTTCGGTTCCTGGTGGAACTTGTTTTATTTTAACTACAGTACTTTTTAAAGATGCTATCGGGCGAAGGTTCAGTGAGAATTTTTGTGCTGGATCAGGATTACATCCATAAAGAGCGATACCTGGTCTTACCAGAGTGGATTCCTTTATATCGAAGCGCATCAGCGTAGCACTGTTTCCGAAATGGATATGCTGAGGGCTCAACCCTTGAGACCGGATGTAGGATAGGGCCTGACGTAAGATCGATAGCTGATGGTTAACCGAAAGAGTCTGGGGTTCATCAGCGCGGGCCATGTGGGTAAATACACCTTCAAAGTGAATTCCTGATCTGAATTTCAGTTGCTCGCAGAAGGTGGCGATCTCTGAAGGGAGTAATCCTAAACGTCCCATCCCGGTATCAATATTAAGATGAAAACGGATTTCCAGTTGGTTACTTATCCAATCTTTCAGATCAGAAAGATCGTTAAGCGTAAAGATGATCCTTTTATTCCATCCATCTTTTATTTGATCAATAGTGGGTTTTCCAAGAACAAGAATCGGACTGGTGATACCTGAATCTCTCAGTTTACAAGCTTCCTGAAAACGTGCTACGGTAAAAAAACGGACACCACCATGTTTTTCCAGCGTACTGGCTATAGCAACAGCACCACAGCCATAGGCATTATCTTTTACTACCGCCATAATGTCATTACCGTGGGGGTTAGCTATGGATTGAATCTGTTTTAGGTTATGAAGAAGATTATCCAGCGAGATTTCAACATGAGGTGAAGAGCCAAAGTTAATCAAAGTAAATCCTTTGAAAAGTTATTATTCGATCTTTGTTTTCACTATACTCCATTGATCATCTACTTTTTTGCGGAAAAAACAGGAAAAGTAGTTTTCGTGGCATGCAGCCCCTGTCTGATCGATTTTAAAAAGCAATGCATCTCCATCACAATCGATATAGACTTCCCGGATTTTCTGTACATGTCCTGATGTCTCTCCTTTAAACCAGCGTTTCTGGCGTGAGCGACTGAAGTAAATCATGACCCCTTTTTCTAAGGATTCGGCCAGAGTTTCCTTATTCATGTATGCCAACATAAGGACATCTCCGGTACTATAGTCCTGAGCAATTGCACTTACCAGTCCTTTGTCATCAAATTTAACGGCATTCAGCAGATTCATAAAAAGATTTTCTCCTCAAAATTAAAACGATAAATAGTGAAAGAATGTAATTTCTTTAAATGGTTAAAGAATTGAAAAAAAATCAGAAATGGCGGAATTTTTGAAAACCTGGAATCTTCAGATTTTTTTTTTAACAAAAATCAAACCAGATTATTCATATCAGGTTCTTATCTGACCATTACCCTCTACAATCCATTTATAGGTAGTCAAATCTTCGATTCCCATGGGACCTCGTGCATGCAGTTTTTCTGTTGATATTCCAATTTCACAACCCATTCCGTATTCGCCTCCATCAGCAAGTCTGGTGCTGGCATTAACCATTACAGAAGCAGAATCGACCATTCTTAAAAAAGTTTCGGCATTTTGTTTTGATTCGGTCAGAATTGAATCTGTATGGTGTGAACCAAAAGTGTTTATATGGTCGATAGCCTGCTGCAGCCCATCAACCATACGCACAGATAAGCGCAGATCCAGATATTCGGTTCTCCAGTTTTCTTCGGTTGCTTCTTTGATGGAAGCAGAGAGTTTAGCGGTCAGTGGATCGGCAAAGAGAGTAACTCCCTTTTCCAGTAATTGCTCAATTATAAGCAGTTTGCTTTGCTGAGGAAGATTCGCGTCCAACAGTAATGTTTCCATAGCGTTGCAAGTGCCAGGGCGCTGAACTTTTGCATTTATGATTATCGGAACAGCTTTTTTCATATCAGCATCTGCGGCAACATAGATATGGCATATACCATTATAATGTTTAATAACCGGAATACGTGATTTCTCAGTCACCATTCTTATCAGTCCTTCACCACCTCTGGGGATGATAAGATCGATATAATCATTTTTAGTCAGCAACAATTCAACCGCTTCCCGATCGGTTGTAGAGATGATCTGTACTGCTTTTTCAGGCAGTCCAGCTTGCATAATCGCTTTTGAGAAAAGGGAAGCTAATGCCATATTGGAATGAATAGCCTCTGAACCTCCCCTTAATATGACTGCATTATGGCTTTTGAGGCAGATTGCTGCTGCGTCGATTGTCACGTTGGGACGGGATTCATAGATGATACCCACTACTCCAATGGGTACTCGCATTTTGTAAATACGGATGCCATTGGGACGGGTTCTTTCATCAAAATGAGCTCCGATTGGGCTTTTTAGTTGAGCTACTTCATTGAGTCCATTGATCATTGCTTTAATGGTTTTATCAGAGAGGGTCAATCGATCGATCATAGCGCTGGAGAGACCCTTTTCTTTAGCAGTGTCAAGATCTTTGCGGTTTTCTATTTTGAGGTTATCAGCTTCAATTTCCAGTAGTTTCGCCATTATTTGAAGCGTTTCGGTTATTTTTTGAGCAGTAACACTTTGAAGCGTCAGAGCAGCCTTGCGGCTTTCAAGCGCAATGGAGTCAATCATCATATTAAGATCGGTATTCATAAAATATCCTGTAAGTGGTGTGCAGTTGATGTTAAATTAAAAAAGAAATTTTTAAATAGCAACCAAATAATGGACAGAAGTTGTAAAGTCAAATTCATTTTAATTAACAATAAAAAACTTCAAAGAAGAACCAGATTATCCCGGTGGACGACTTCATCGAATTCTTTTTTACCAAGGATATTTTTGATTTCAGTGCTTTTCAAACCTTTTATCTTGAGGATTTCTTCAGCAGAATAGTTAACCAGTCCTTTGGCCAGAGCTTTTCCATCCAGAGTAAATATGTCAACCATGTCCCCGGATTTGAATGATCCCTTGACTCCTTTAACTCCGGCTGGAAGAAGGCTTTTTCCCTGGTTTTTGATAGCTCGCTGTGCACCATCATCAATGATAAGCGAGCCGGATGATTGGCCGGAGAAGGCAATCCAGCGGTGTCTGGAGGACATCTTGTGCTCTTTTGGAAGAAAAAGAGTGGCGCAATCTTCACGGATAAGAAGATCGGTAAGCCGTTTGTCGAAGCCATCACCTACAAGTGCGAATATGCCGGCTTTGGTGACTATCTCTGCTGCTTTGAGCTTTGTTGACATTCCGCCTACACTGATCTCGCTCTTTTTTTCACTTGCTAATTTGTGAACAGATGAAGAAAACTCTGATACCACCGGAATGTGTGTTGCGGATTTATCGGTATGTGGGTTTTTATCATAGAGGCCTCCCACATCGGTAAGATTTACAAAGAGATCAGCCTGAGTGAGCAAGGCGACCTGTGCCGCAAGTACATCATTGTTTCCAAACCGGATTTCTTCAACTCCAACTGAATCATTTTCATTGACTATAGGGATGGCTCCAAGATCCAGCAGCTGAAAGAAAGTGTTACGAAGATTAAGATAACGTTTTTTACTGCGCAGATCATCCCAGGTCAGTAAAACCTGACCGATAACTACTCCATGGAGAGCGAAATGTTTTTCGTACATCTGCATGAGCTTATTTTGCCCGATGCTGGCGCAGGCCTGTTGCAGGGGAATAGTTGCTGGACGCTTTGACAAGCCAAGGGTAGTCATTCCATGAGCAATTGCTCCGGAAGAAACCAGAATTGTACGAAGACCTCTTTTTTTAAGAAAAACCAGATCTTCCACAAGTCTTTTTACCCGCTGTTCGTAGCCACTGGAAGTAAGGATTCTGCTTCCAGTTTTTATCACAACGGTTTTAACTACAGGTAGTTCTTTTCTGAAAAGATTATTTTTCATAGTAACAATTTTATTTTCCGGCCTTCAGGCAGTTTTTCTCCAGGTCAAGTATCACATTTTCGAATTCTTTAGCTTTTCTATTCAGGGAATCTTTTGCTTCAAGACAATTCCGTAGTGATTCGGTGATAATGTCAACATTAGTTTTACGCGGTACTGGAGGAGGGCAGGGTTCCGGTTCTTTTTTGCTGAGTTCTTCAATTTTATTGGTAGTTCCCTGATACTCTCTTTTAAAGGTTTGCATGACAACCAGTAAGCGGATCCATGAGTTTACCTCTCCGATTCTGGGGTCATCGGGATATAGGGCAGCGAAGGTTCTAAATTCCCTGAGTGCTGCTTCCCAGTTTGCAAAAGGATTATCATAATAGACATTGATAAAAGCAAGATAGTACTGGGATATTTTCGCAACATCCGATTTCGGCTTTATTTCTCTGGCTTTGGCATATTTAACTTTGGCATACTCGTAATTTCCCTCACGGAAAAGCGAATCTGCTTCATTTAAAATCTGTTGTTCGAATGTAACCATTTTGGGTGAGCAACAACAGAATGAAACTGTCAGAATCTGAAGTGCGATTCCCCAATGTTTAATCCAATACATGGTTAATGTAGTACTCCTCGGTACTATTGAGATGATTTGTCAAGGTTAATCATCTGTTCACCGCTTGAGGTGTAGTCTTCGACTACTGGATTTTTAATTTCCCGAAGTTTGCGAGTCACTTTTGAAATGCGTTCTGTTTCTTCCAAAATTGTATGAACCCGTTCCAGCATTTCCTTGGGATATCCCTCCATGGTCATCTCCAGAAATTGAGCATTTCCGGAGATTATCATCAGAGGGTTATTTATTTCATGATTAACTGAGGCAACCACTTCACCGATAGCTGCCAGTCGTTTCGATTTGATCAAATCTTCCTGAGTGTTTTTCAGATCAATAGCCATTTCAAAAAATGCGGTAGCCAGATCGCCAATTTCATCGTTTGGATAACCCGAGGGTGCTACATTGAAATCACCTCTGCCAATGGTGCTGGCAGATTCTTTGAGCCGGCGCAATGCGTTGGTTACAGACTGGGAGAAAAAGAAAGCAAAGATGATGGCAAATAAAGTAACTCCGGTGATTATGGCTATAGTTATCTGTTTTATGTTGACGACTCTGATTTCCACATCTTTTATTCGAAGATTTGTTTGTTGATCGATTATGGCTTCTGCTGAATCAAGTGCCAAAGAGATCCGGTTGTCTGCATCATTAAGTAAACCTCTCCATAGGGCCTTTTTTTTATTATCGGATGGTTTAACATGAACTATACTGTCAAACATATTGGAATAAATTTTATTATAAATACTGATAGTATCCAGAACCATTCTGAGTGGCTGTAATGGTACCGAATAGTACTGGTTATGGGATGTATGATGAATCAAAGCAGAATCAATATCGTAGATTGAATCGTATTTCATGCAGATGGAGTCAAATACAGCTATAATCTTCTGCTGAGTTTCCTGAAAATTGAGCACTGATTGAGGATGTCCGATCTTTTCGTAACTGATTATACTTGGGCCCTGAATTCGATGAAGGGTTTTTAATCGCAGGATATCGTTTTTTATCTCATTCTGTTTTTTCAAGATTCGGGTAATGATGTTAATATTTTCGATTTTGGAGACTATAACAAAAAAGAAAACATTAAGAAAAATAACAACCAAAAACCCTATAAACAGTTTTGCCGCAATTTTTATTCGCATGATTGGTCTGATTCAACGTCCTGATTCTGCTGATCGAAGGTCCATCCAAAAACAAGACGTATTCAAGCCTTATTTTTAAGCTGAAAATACCTTTTATGAATTATGAAAGATATGATAATATAGTGAATGCAATTCTATAATGAACGCTTTATATCAGCAATATAAATTTAGAAATCATGTCCTGCTGAAAAATAAAAATGAGGCTTGGACTCCACATTAATCTGCTTTAAATCATTGAGGAGCTGACCGTAACCAAAACGGAAAGGTCCTATCCGGGTTTCATATATAAAAGCTACTCCCAAACCCAGAAGTGCATTTCTGCTAAAATCGTCTAAAGCTGTTTTGTAGTGAAAATTTTGGGCCTGCCAGGTATAACCCCAATCAGCTATCAGTTGAGCGTAAAAGTTTCGCTGGACCTGTATACGGTAATCAATGTGGCATAATCCCAGAATATCTCCGGGGAAGGCCAGAGGAGGTAAGCCGGTAAAAGGAATATTATTGAAGATGCTGATATCGCTAAATCTTTCTTCAGTAATCGCTCCTCCCAGGCTTACCTGTTCTATTTCAGAGAGTGCTCTGTTGGCCCAGCAGAATCTGAGCTGAGTAAAGAAGGTGTGGCGATCGGCAATAGTGAAATATTTGCCTATACTGCTATGTACAGTAATACTGCTTTCTTTTTTTCCAGTTACTCCTGCGGTGAGATAATGTTTTACTCCGGTTGTGGGAAATGGAAATTTATCCATAGTATCAATAATGAGTTTTAATACGAAATAGGGATGAGTTTGTTTCAGTTCTAATCCCAGCAGATCCTTTATAGCGCTTTGGTCTGATTGTTGTATTCTAAACCGTTCCAGACGGATTCCGGCGCAAAGATGCGACCATCTGCCTATTTGAGTTCCTATTAGTCCGCTTATCCCAGACTTACGAAGTGTTCTTTCCTGAAGTTTGATGGTATCTGGAGTATTGCCATCAAAGTTTCTGTGGATCTCTCGCTGAACTATACTTTCTCTGGAGCTGAAAAACTGCAGATTAATTGTGTTGGAAAAATTGGAGGTAAAAAGCTGAGTATTTTTGAATTCCAAGGCATACTTTTCTCTTCGCATTCCCAGATGGATATGCAGGTTGGTGTTTATACCTAAACCAAATAGGTTTTCATATGCAGGTTCAAAAAAACCTTCGCCAAGATGAAATTCATCAAACCTAACTCCCAATCTCATTCGCCAGTGTTGTTTTTCTGTGATAACAATCTCCAGATTACCAGTATCATCCATCTCGATGTTTATATACTCAAAAAGCTCTGTAGAATAGAGAGAAGACAGAGATTTCTGAAGAAGCTCAGAGGAAAGGGTGTCACCGATTTTTATCGCCGCAGCAGTTCGGATAAGACGGTTAGAGGTGGTTTTATTTCCAGAAATAGTGATGTTTTTAATAATTGCAGGATTGGCCCTTTGAAGGCTCTTTTTCTGATCTGAGCCTCCCTCAGATTTTTCCAGTCTGTTCTTTATTTGTTCTAATTGAGCAACTGTGGCCTGATATCCAGCAGAAATCAAAGAATCAATATTCTCAAAATCCGTGTTTTTAAAATATTTGAGATCAGGAGTTATAAGTATATCTGCCAGACTTTTTTCCTGCACTTTCTGATGGGTTATCCCGATGGCTATAATCTGATCAACCAGCCGTATTGGGTTGTCCAGATCGGCTTTGGTCCACAACGGAGCAGTAACATCAACTGCTACCGTTAACTTGGCATTCTCATTAAGAGCAGATTGAATGGGGATATTCGATGATAATCCACCATCCACCAGAAGCATATTGTCCATTTCAACAGGAGAAAAAACAAAGGGAATAGAGCAGGAGGCGCGAATCGCGGTAACCAGATTTCCTTTTGAGAATACCACTTTTTCTCCTGTGAGAAGATCGGTGGCTATGATCCTTAAAGGTATTCTCAGACTGTCAAAATTTCCCTTTGAACGCATTTGAGCATCGGCCAGCATAGGAACCAGAAGATCATAGAACTGCTGTCCATAAGACTGGCTAAGGAGCGAAGGTTTGAGATTGTGGTTAAAACGCAATTCCAGCAGATAGTTAATTGGTTCGCTTTTCTGACTCACAAAAAGGTTTTTACGCTTGATCATGTTACTATAAATGTCATCCCATTGAACCGTTTTAACCAAGGAATCAATTGCTTGAGGAGAATAGCCAGCTGAATATAAAGTACCTATCAGGGCTCCCATGCTGGTACCCACAATCAGGTCTGGTCTTAATCCGGCTTCCTCCAAAGCTTTTAGCACTCCAATCTGGGCCAGCCCCTTTGCTCCGCCTCCACTTAAAACGAGTGCAAATTTGGGACAGGCAGCATCTCCGGCGTTTATTGAAGTCTCGGTAGGAAAAACCGGTCTTATGTGAAGACCTATCAATACTAAAACACTGATGATGGTGTTTATATAAGGAAAAGAAATTGTCATTTTTTTTAACACTCGGGTGAGTTTTGGGATTACCAAATACGGAGTAAATATAATCTATATACTACCTTAAATGAGCCATTTTCTCCAGTTCATTTTATGGCATAGGATTTGGTTACCATTTCCGCTTCCACTTTAAATAGAAAATCTGCGATTTATGGGATCTGGTATTTTTATAATTTGCAGCATTTTAACGCTCAATAATTTGAGTGCTGATGAACTCTATGTAATACCCCAGAACGAAAGGGCCGGGGAAAAGCTGGTTGCAGATGGAAAACTGGATGCAGAATTTTTTGAAAAGATTAAACCTTTTTACAACCAGCCCATCGATGTACCACAGGGTGAGCTGAAAATTCTTTTGGAATTATTTCCACAACATTCTTTTGATATTACGCTCTCAAAAGATCTTCTAAAAAAATACTATCCCTGGGATCAGTCTGCTGTTGCCCGTTTTTTTGAAGACTATCCGGATATAGCGCAATTCGAACCGATTTTGAGATTTGATATAAAACCAGTTGATTTCAGGGCAAAAACTTCTTTTGTTAGCCATAAAAGCAGTACTTCTGAAATGTTTTCCCATGGAGCGAATCTGTCAATTGACTATGCAGATTTAATTAAAATGGATACACGCATTACTTTTAATAATGATTACGCACGCTGGTATCGCAGAGCCTTTTATTATGTTCCAACCGAAAAATGCAGCTTACAAATTGGAAATTTCGGAACGTTTTTTGATAAAGGGCTTTTTTACGGATACTTTCACTCTACAGATGATTCTGAAGATTTGATGATAAATAACTGGATTTATGGCAGTGCAAAGACCTGGAATGGAGTAAAGGTCCAAATCACTGGAACTGAAAGGGAAATCCTAAGACCATTATCTATAACCGCATTTATACACAAAAGAGAAACAGAAACTTCTGGTGGCGCTGTTTTGAATATAAAAACAAACAATAAAATTAGCGTTAATTCAGGTTTTAGTCTTTTAAATCTTAACGGTTATTCAGAAAAAAGTTATTATGCTCATTGTGGAATTAAATTGAAATTTAATAACCTGAGTATGGAGATTGAAAGTGGATCAGATATTGATAACCCTGGCTGTATTCCTTTTATTTTAGAGAGTATATATAAGTTAAACACCAACAGGTTTAATTTTTCATTTGTATTTCTACCTAAAAATTTTGATGCACCATGCAGCTATATAATACATAAGATACAGGGTAATAAAGATGAAATAACAAAGACAGTATCCATTCTCTCCATTCAATCAGTACATTATTTGCAAAGATGGTTGTCCTTTATTTCTATGATAAATGTGGAACTCACAGGACAGAAGACAGAAAGAGCATGCTTCAGAATTTCTACCATAAATTCGCTATCCGGTTTCAAACAAAAATTAACATACAGTGTGATTCCAGGATGTGGTTTAAACGATACTACAAGCAATTCATTGCATAATACGCTGAGAATTTATCTGGGTAAAAAAATTGTTATTGGTAATGACATGGATATTGAATTTCACGACTTGAGCCACTACTCTATAAATGGCTTATTGGATGCAAGAGTAGATCTTTTTCCTGCCATTACATTACAACCATCGATCTCTTTTTCACATACAAAAGAGAAAAAATGCTCTTTTGTTTATGGCTTTGAGCAAGTGCTGAAACTTCAGGACAAAACCTATTCACAATTGAAAATTGAAAAATCTATCGGTTCCAGTAAAAAAGGAGAATTATTAAGTGTGGAAGCAAAAACTTCATTTCTTTTTTAATATTTTACCATTGTCCTTATTTTTCTGTCAGACTCAAGATCCGTATCCTGAATACCATTTTACGGTTATTGATGTTGGCCAGGGGCTAAGTCAGATGGCCAGAATCAATTCTTTGGGTCTGATATGGGATATGGGACCGGAACAATGCATGGATGAGTGGTTTAACGTTTATAGAAAGGCTGGAAAGCCATACTTGCAGGCCATTATTATTTCTCACAGGGATACTGATCATAGTGGCGGTTTACAGTTCGTGGATTCTACTGTTGACTGGAGCGGAATCATTGTAACCAGTAAATATGAAGATACTTCCTACATAAAATCATTGTGTAAAAGATGGAATAAAAAAATAATAATCAGGGTTATCTGCGAGGGAGACACCCTGGGATATCTTCCTCAAATCTGTATTCGCTGTATCTGGCCTCCTTTAAAATTAGAAGAATCATTACCGCTGCAATCATCATTAGTAAACACTTACAGTCTGGTTTTTGTCATAAATTTCAGTGGTAATGATGTTATTATCACCTCTGATATCGATTCTTCAACTGCTATGAGCATTGCAAATCATTATAAAGAATCGCTTGATTGCAATATACTAATATTTCCACATCATGGAAGTGCAGCGTCACTTAACAGAGTATTCTTAGGTTATGCAAATCCTGAATTCACCATAATTTCCTGCGGAGCAAACAATCCCTATAATCATCCATCAGAATCAGTGATCTCTTTTTTAAGGACAATGGGTACAAATGTAAGGATTACTTATCTGGACAAATCAATTTTTTTTAGAAACAATGGCTATTATTGGGAAGAGTATTGAAATTGGTCGATAAGTGGCCAAAACCGGTTACGAAATTATTAGCACAATAAGCTTTTTTGAAATTATGGTACTTTTAGTTATTTTTAGTTTTGATGCTGAAATTTGTTGATATTACTTCAGAAACCGACATAATGGTTCAGGTAATATTTAAACTATCAAAAGCGATTGTTAACGTGAATAGAATAAAGCCCTTTAGGCTGCCAGAAGTTTTATTCATCTATTGCAGTGCTACGGAAAATGGGAAGATCATTTCTACCAGATGAAATGGTCGAAAATCTTCTGAGCCGATAAAAAAAGGATCAAAAACGAAGCACGTTAAACAATCTTCCGATTTAGGTATAGAAACTTGAGCTGGATGAATGATATTTTACCTCTAATGGAATCAGGGTAAAATTAATGGCAAGACTGATGAACCAGTTTGCTTTTTTGCAGATCTGCCAATTTTAGAAAACAAAAGAGTGTTATTCTGGAAAGGCAAGGTATTGTAGCAGATGACTTTTGAGACTCAGAAAAACTTTTTAGGCAAAACGCAGACCATTTTAATGGCTGAAGCGAGGTCGGAAAGATGGCTGTCATGGATTCGTTTATCAATAGGTATTGTATATGCGGTTGTAGCGATCTTTGGTGTATTGTTAGGTAAAACATCACCTGCTGCTTTCTTGATTCAGTCTCTTTCTATCGTATTACTCATCACTTATAGCAGTGTTTATCTTACCAACCGGAATTTCAGACTGCATAGGGTTTATTTTACTTATCTGCTTGTATTCATGGATGTAATGGTTATAACCGCAATTTTATGGTCCTATTATATAAATGGTGCAGGATTTGATCTTGTTACAAGTGCTATATTTGGTACCTATTTTATAGTGATCACCTTTACCGCTTTGCATCATAAAGCAAGCTTATCGATCTTTTGCGGATTATTGTCCGTTGCTGGTTATTCGATACTTTATTTCGTTTATTCTTATCATAGCTCTCTCGCTATGTTTTTTACCAATGACTATCTTTTCCGTCTGGTACTTCTTATGACCATTGCAGGACTGGTAGCAGTAGTATCCAGGAATAACTCACATACCATTCAACAGGTAATAAGCTCTGAGATCCGTTATCACAATCTGGTACACCGACTTCCGGAGATGCTTTGTACGCTGGACAGTCATGGTAATTTCCTGTGGGCAAATATGGCCAGTCATGCACTGTTGGGAATACCGGCAAAGGTGGTTGTGGGAAGGAATATACGCAGTTTTTTGATAAACCCATCTGTTTTAAGATTGGACAAAGGCTGGATTAAGGGTACTTTTGAAATATCGGATTTCAATGGGGTAAGAAAGTTTGTAGACTGTGTTTTCCAGTCGGTTGAAGTTGATCAGGAATCAGGTAATGCTGCATTTGATGGGATTATTTCAGATGTGACCGACAGAGAGCTTGCCATCTCCCAGAGAGAGGAAATGGTCAACCGACTTTTCCAATATCAAAAAATGGAATCACTGGGAACACTGGCCAGTGGAATGGCTCACGATTTTAATAATATACTTCAATCGGTTAACGATATCACCGAACAAGTAGAAAAACAAAGCCAGGAAAGTGAGACCATTAAAAAAATGGAACTTATAAAAGAAACCATGGCAGATGCCCGGTTTCTGGTTTCCGAGCTGTTTGCCCTGGGTAGGAAAAAACCTCTTGATTATAAGGTGATAAATGTTGATACATTCCTGCAATCGGTAGTATCACAGTATAGCAATCAGTTGGGACCAAATTTTTCGCTAACCTATGAACCATTAGATAATCCTGTCTGGATTCAGGGTGATCCAGATTATTTGAAGAGGGTTTTTCAGAATCTTTTTGGAAATTCCAGAGATGCAATGCCTGGCGGAGGCAGAATACAGGTCTCCTGTTGTTGTGTTCAGGGAGATGGAAATAATGAAATTGTTATAATCCGGGTTTCGGATACGGGAACTGGGATACCACATGAACTTACCGAAAAAATATTTGATCCATTTTATACCACAAAAAAGCCAGGAAAAGGAACCGGTTTGGGTCTTGCGTTGGCCAGAAGAATTATTATGCTTCATAACGGTACTATTACTGTGGAGAAAACCGGTTATGAGGGAACTGTATTTCGTATAGAGTTACCAATTAGTGATGAAGAGAGTTTTGAGAGTGATACAAAAAGTATTCTCTCGCTCAGGCTACCCACCTCAATTCTGCTTTTGGATGATGATCCAAAGATAAGAGAGGTGTTAAAGATTTTTCTGAAAGAATTCAAGTATTCGGTTATTGAAGCTTCGAATAGGGAAGATGCTATAAATGCTTTGCGGGCTAACATTGAAAAATGTGAAATAGTAATTATGGATTGGAATCTTGGAAATGAGAATCCGCATGAGATAATTGAAACTCTGCGTTCTATAAAGAATGATTTGATCGTTATAGTTGTTTCCGGTTATTCTCCACAGCAAAAAAGCATTCAGAGCATGAAAATTCATAAATGGTTCACCAAACCCTACGATAAAAATCAATTGGACATAGAAATACAGAGAGCGTTACATCGATTACATCATAATAGTAACTCTGCGGGGAACTGAAAAACAACTCAGGGTCTTACAGAGATAAAATCTTCTTTTAATTTCTGCAACTAATCAGGAAATCTGTTGCTTGCTGCGATATTTAAATGGTGTGGTACGGTGGAACTTAAAAAAGTACTTTTCCAGTTCATGTACCGAGCCAAATCCGCATGACTCCGCAATAGAGGCTTCGCTGCAGTGTGAAGAACGCAGACGCTCCATGGCTATTTCGGTGCGGCAGTACATCAGGTAGTTATGGAAGGACATACCAGTGAATTTTTTAATAAGTTTGTTTAATCTCTTATATGACATCTTCAGATCATGAGCAAAACGCTCATTTGAGAGATTTTTCTGGGTTAATTTGCTTTCGATTGCTTCTTTAATCCTATCGAACAGTTGCTGCTCTGCTTCTGATCTTTCAAATTGAATGACTTTATGTGGTCTCTTGAAAGAGAGCAATATATGGTAAAAAATGAAAGTGAAAATAAAACCGGAAACAAAAAAAATAGTCCACATAAGAATGCGGCTTTTAAAAAAAGGTTTTGGCTGCAAATTGGTTGTCCCCCATATATAAGGACTATATGCTTCAAGAATGTTTCCCTTTACCCAAGGAGTGCGCACAATTTGGTTTCCTTCACCTAAGGTTTTAACAATCAGGTTCATCGCAAACGAGAATGGAAGAGAATCTGAGAATTCTTTCATGGGTATGGGAAAACAGATTTTAAATCCTTTAAAATCGCCTTTTTCGATAGTGGCATTGAAATCACCAGGAATGCTTTTTGAGGCTAGCGTGAACCCTCCGGAATCATCATAAACTGGCTTGTATATCATACGATAAGCATTACCGTAAAGAGGAACGTTATAAATATGAACGTCTTTATGGGGGTAGGGTTTTCTTCCTGAACTGGGGTCAATCAATACTTCCAGACCCAGACCTGCCAGGATCTCCCGTGACATGTTAACATAAAACAAAGGGTCTTTTACGTCAACTATAACCGTCAGATCTCTTTCGTTCCAATAAACCGAGCCGGTAATTGTCATTGCAGAACGTGGGGGGGTAAATACTATGGGATTTGGCAGAAGTTCTTTTCTGCCCGAAAATTCATAAGGGATAAATAAAGATTGACGAGTTATTTTCTGGTGGGTAAAAAACACGCCTTCGCGCTTTACTGTTTCTGTCGAATCTTTACTGAAAGTGGCTTCTGCCAGAAATGACACACCTGTTAGTAACTGGTTTGGAATCTCTGAAACATCCCAAACTAGTTTAAAGGGAGGGCGAGATATTATTCCCAGACTGGAGATAACCGGGGTGTCGTTATTTGCCTTAAAATATCTGGCCTGAAATTCTACACTTTTTATATTCTCGCATTTTGTATTAACCTGTAATGTGCAGCTAGGAATATCGATTACTGTATTCTGATCCGGCAAAACAAAATGAATACAATTTCCCGGATGAGCCGCGGTGGCTGATAATAAAAAAAGCCATAATGCAGAAATCAGAATAGATTTCATGAATTGGTTTACCTGCAATTTATTAGAAAAAAGTTCACTGTCTAAGAGCGGCTCAATTTGCATTAAGAAAACAGAAGTTAAAAATAAGCTGCACACATTGGGCGCAGCTGGACTCGAACCAGCGATCTCCGCGATGTGAACGCGGCGCTCTAACCAACTGAGCCATGCGCCCTTAAACCTGCAATATAGAATAAGTCTCTATTTAGTGTCAATATTTATAAGATTAATGTTCGCAAGAGCATAAGGAATTTAGCGAATGTTATGGAAATAGAACTGAAACAAAGTTATTTTTTGATCAAAGAGATCTGAAAGGTATTATTGATATGAAAAAATTGTCTCTGACAATTGTTATGCTGTTGTGGGGAACGGCTAACCTTAGATCAGAATACAGCACCAGCTTTTATATCGACAACAATGATGAGCTGATAAATTCGCCTGCATCAGTAGCTATGGTAGGTGCAGATTTAAGTTTCAATACAGGAGCCTCATCAGTCAGTTCACCTGCTAATCTTCCTTTTAATTCTCTAAATAAGATAGAGTTGGCCTATGCCAGCTATTTTCAAAACAGCTTCAGTACCTCATTACTCTCTTTCAATGGTTCTGTCTCCAGCACAATCGGGTATAGTATAACAGCCGGCTACATATATGTGCCAGAGATTCCTCTGAGCGATACGACCAATGATGGGGTAGCTTTTGTATATGGAAACCGTAATTGTTCGGCAATATATTTAAGAGTTGGTTTAGGAAAAAGATTTGATCTATCAGAAGCAATAAGCATTTCGGTTGGTGCTGCTTTACAGGCGAAAAGGACCAGGTTAATTGGATATCGCGGCTATGGACTTGGGATGGATGCAGGGACAAGGGTTTTATTTTCAAAAGTTGGTTTGTCAGCAGCCGTTCTGGTCGAAAATATCACCTCAAGCATGACTTATTGGGGTGATGATTACTACCAATGGGCCTATCCACATATCAGAGCTGCTTTAGGATGGGAAAAAAGCATCCCCTATATTTACGGAACACTGCGGCTTGCTTACACTACACCCGATCTGTTGGCAAATGAAGGGGTGAATTATTATGATGATGACCAGATGCAGGGAGATATTACTTTACCAGAACCACAATGGAAAAGTGTTTATAAGAATCCACAGCTTCTGATTCTTGCTGCCAGAATCGGTTTGGAATATATAATTATGGATCGGGTAGTCATCAGAGGCGGACTAACCAAGGGTAAAGTCGGTTTAGGTGCAGGGGTCAATCTTTTCAACCAGCATGCAGGAATCGATTTTGCCTACGTTAATCATGAACTTGCCGGTACTTATCAGTTGGGAATATCCTATCGCTGGTAATAATGGAAAAATGAAAAGATTTACCGACAGGTCTGAGAGTGTAAATGTGCTTTGTTCACGAACATTTAGTGCTGATAATCAGTGAAGATATTTCTTTCTGTACTCTGATTTCCAGTCAGCTGGATAAAATGGGTCTGAAGGTGGTGCTTTCTCATGATCAAACTGATGCAATTGACACATTTCATAAATTTCATCCACACCTAATATTAACTGAGCTTCACACTCCCCGGATCGATGGACTTAAGATACTGGAGCTGGTAAAGAGTCAATCTTCTGTTCAGGTACTTCTTACTGCCACTGCTTCAGAAATTGAAGGGTCTCTGGAGAAGATCCAGCTTTATGGTGGTGATTATATTCTCAAACCAATAACAGCAGAGCTTTTATACAGAAGGTTACTTTCTCTTTTAACACCAGCTTCATTTATTGATGACAAAAATTTAGCAACAATGATTGGCACTATTCATTCGGCTCATGATACAAACAAATTGTTTGAATCGGTCTATTCAGCCTGCATGGAGATATCCAGTGCTCAGTTTGGTCTGCTTCATATCTATAATAAAGAAACCGGAGCTCTTTTGATTGTACAGCCAAAAGACAGGTCTCAGACAATGCACTCTGTTTTGAGCGGAAATGATGAATGGGCGATACCCAGCTGGGTGTTCTTCAATAAACAGATAATTCAGGTAAAATTAGGTGAAGCATATCCGGAGATGGAAACAGATCTTTATAGGTGTAAAGCTGTCTGCGCTCTTTCTGTACCTTTTTTTTCCGATGGGGAAATTCTTGGAATTCTCACTGTTTTCTGGAATAATACCAGTAACATTTCGAATGGAAAGCTTATTAGCAATATTCAGACAGTCCTTTATCAGGCTGTGCTTGCATATAATAATATCGTTCAGGTAGTGACTGTTAATCAAAAACTTGACGAACTGATGCTTGTGTCCAACTATTCTGAAAAATTGATGGGACTGGTGGATAAGTATGATATAATAAGATCACTGTTTGAAACTACTTTCAGATATTTCTCCATCGATATTACCGGCTTTCTGGTTTTACAGAAACGTTCACATGAATTTCTTTACTGGTCAAGGGGCCTTGTAGAAGATAAATATATCAGAGATATCTGCAAAGATACAGTAGACAGTTTTAATCAGATGGCTTCAGTAAGAATTCAGGAACAAAGAGTTCGTATCCGCAAACTGCCTCAGGCAGAAAATACCAGTGCTTTCATGTTAAAACAACTCAGTTTCAGCCATGTGATTCCGGTCTGCTGGGATGATCATAAATTTGGGGCTGTATTTTTTGGAGCGGTAAAAGAATTGAATAACGAGCAGGAGAAACTGACAATGCTTATGAGTTTGGTCAGTCAAACTCGAATCGCTCTAAACAATGCAAAGCTCTATAGTGACATGAAGGAAAACTACATAAGAACTATTAAAGCCCTGGCAATTGCAGTTGACGCAAAAGACACTTATACTCACGGGCACTCTGAAAATGTTATGAACATTGCAGAAGAGATTGCCAGGGAGATGGGGATAGATGAAAAAGGGATTGGAATAATCAGAGATGCCGGGCTTTTGCATGATATCGGAAAAATTGGAATTCCAGGGTATATTCTGAACAAACCTGGCCCTTTGACATACGAAGAATTTAACGGAATCATGAAAACTCACAGTACTCTGGGTGCCAATATAGTTAAAGAAGTACCATTCCTTTATGATCTTCATAAGCTGATTTTGTACCACCATGAGCATTATGATGGCGGTGGCTACCCGGAAAAACTGAAGGGTGAACAGATTCCCATTGGGGCAAGAATTCTTCATGTAGCAGATGCTTTCGAAGCAATGACTTCAAATCGTCCCTACCGCAGCAGCCTCGGGAAAAAAGAGGCAATCAGAAGACTTATAGAGAACAGCGGAAAGCAATTTGATCCAGCTGTAATAAAAGCTTTTTTGTGTCTGGCTGAGAAAAAGGGGTGGATTGACTGGCAGGGAAAAGCTGCTGAACAGTCATCTGCACAAAACATAGTTTAATTGTGGGAAGATTTTCAATCTGGTAAAGACATTATCTGATTTTTAAGTGGAAAAATTAAATAAGAAAAGGGGACTTGTGGTGAAAACAGTAATAGGATTTTTTCTGGCCTGCTTGCTTCTTTCGGGTTGTTCGAAACAAAAAGAAGAGACTGCTTTAATAGTTAACGGGAAAAAATATACCAGACAGCAGATTGCCAAGGCTGCAGTGATCCTTAAGCAGAATATGATGAATGCAATGCCTGAACAGACGCTTCAATCGGTAACTTCAGATATGCGTCCAATTGTTGCCAGAGAGCTTATTACCAATCAACTAATGCTGGAAGAGGCAAAGAGAAGAAAACTTCAGGTTGATTCAAACCTGGTTAATAAAGCTTTTGAAAAATTTAAAAGTAAATACAGCTCTCAAAGTGACTTTGAAAACGAACTCGCCGCTTTGGGTGAAACCGAAGATGATGTGAAAAAAGAATTGGAAAAGGGAGCTTTGCTTGACACTCTGCTCAAAACAATACTGGTTGATGCAGATACGGTAAGTGAAAAGGAATGCCATGACTTTTACATTCAAAACAGTTCACGTTACAAAAGCAGTCCCAGGTTTCGGGTAAGTCAGATATTTTTTGCCGCTGATTCTTCCAAAGATAAAATCAAATGGGAGAAAAGCCGCAAAAGTGCTTATCAGCTTCTGGAAAAATTGAAGGCAGGGATGAAATTTGAAGATGCTGCTGCAGCAAATAATCAGTCCGATGGAGATATGGGTTGGTTTCGAAAAGGGGATCTTAAAGATGTGCTTGAAAAAGCAATTGAACAAAAGAAAACTGGTGAGATAAGTGATGTCATCTGTACAGATATAGGCTTTCATATTATCAAGAAAACCGATGAAGAGGACGCAAAGGTGCTAAACTATGAAGAGGTCAGGGAAAATGTGGCAAAGACTCTTTCTGTAAAGAAAAAGACTGATTATGTGTCTGATTTTGTGGATTCTCTCATTAAAAGAGCTAAAATCACCTATGTGGATACTTCATTGATGCCCAAGGAATCAGCTGGTGGGACTAGTCGATAAAATATGCCGAAATGAAGAATAACTTTTATCCATTTATCTGAAAAGATACAAAACCTGCCACCGTACCAGGATCGATCATTTACAGATAGAAATCTGCTTTGTTATTACTGCATGATTTTCTTGCTGGATAGTAATCAGAAAAGATCCTGATGGCAGGTCACTGTTACTCCACTCCATAACGTAATTGCCTGAAATTCTTTTGTAGTTTACGGGAATCTTTAACTGTTGTCCCAGAAGATTTTTTAAGTTGAGTAAAGGCTTTTCTGAACCTTGAAAGGGAAACTGTATTCCGGTCATTCCTGAAGATCGGTTCTGATAAACGATCAAATCTTTTGCAAACGTGGCACTTCTTTTTTTCATCACAGAGACCTTAACTTTATCAAGGCGCCTGATAAAACCCATGTCATTTTCAGTAATCAGAAGATTACCCTGATAATCGGCAGTTATTGCCCTTACTTCACTTACTTTGTATCCGGGAGTTCTGAAATTCATGCCATCTCCGGTGTGATTCTCATCTCCTTCTTTGCCATTGATAAACAGATGGGCAATTCCTGCAGTATCCACGTACCAGATCTGGCTTCCTTCGTGGGTTGCCAGAAAATAGGAGTTATCCTCCAGAACCCATACCCCTCTGACTCCGTAAAATGCGGTCTGCAGAGCCGGGTAACCATGTCCTCCGCCCTTAGAGTTACCAGTACCGGCAATGATAGTTTTTTTTCCTGATTTGTCTATACGGTATACAAGGTTTGCATCGCGATCTGTGGCAATTATGTTGCCGTCACGATCCTGCACGATATTTCCAAGACCACCGCTGAATCCATCTGCAAAGGTACGCAGGCCATCTTTTTCTGTCCATATTTTGATTACCGAACCGCTGCAATACCAGATTGTATCTTCTGTTTGACTGACCCACAATCCTCTTCCTGCAGACATACCATCCTTATCATGAATAATAGTTGTCATCTGCCCGTTAAGATCAACTTTTCTTATCTTGTTATTCCAAAGATCAAGTATGTAAAGCACTCCGGCTTTGCTTACCCATAAACCATTGGGCCCGCTTAAAGCCTGAGTCGTTGCCACCGAATCCTTTCCATCTCCGGATTTATTCACACCAGCTACAGTAGTGATAATTCCTTGAGTATCAACTTTACGAATGGCGTGAGCATTTTTATCGGCAATGTAGACATTCCCCATAGAATCTGCTATGGCAATATGAGGACCCGAAAGTATTGCATCGGTTGCTTTGCCTCCTTCAAATTCATCAAGCCACAGATTCTCATCTCCATCCACGGTTGCTCCTTTTCCAGCAATGGTGGAGAGAATATCATAAGATTTGAGTAAACTATCAAACTGTGAAAAACTGCTGGTGTATAGCAAAAAACAAAAAGAGACCATTAGCACTTGTGTTGAAACCGATTTTTGGATCATTTCTTAAAAACCACCTTCTATTTAAATCATTTTAA
>CAYYNL010000014.1:35207-38777 GCA_964472925.1 uncultured Fibrobacter sp.
GATTCACATCAACCAATTGTCCAATTGGGTTCCATTTATTTGCTATATTATACAAATCGGGACATTTAATTTTGAATTTAAAAAAGGTATTTAGATATGAAAAAACTGCCTTTCGAAGCACTAAAGGCTACCAATATTTTAAGAACTCTCTGTATAATTCTGGTTGTATCTGATTTTGCACACAGCCTGCATTATAATTATGCAGTAGCAATCAGCTCTGAAGCATATTCCCAACCGGATTGGAAAAATTTAGCCGATTCTCTGGTTCGAAAGCATGATAAAAACGGTACTGCAAAACTTTTTACCTGGTTATCTTCGGTGAATGATATAAAAGATGAATTGTCCAGGTTTATGCCGGATTATATAGGATATATTGCCCGTCCGGCGGTCGAATGCAATGCTTCATTTATTGTTTCTATAAGCCGTTTAAGTCGTCAACTGGACAGTGATCCTTATGGCGATGCAGTGTGGGGTATCATTACCGGTTATGAAGCCTCTGATGCGTTGAGGGCAATCTCTGAATCACTGACCGTTAAGACTGTTCTGGCAGCATCTGCAAACCTCTCCTACGAGCCTCCGATAAGACGTTTTTATCAGGCTATAGGAATGACTTGTGACAGTTACACCAAAACCGATTATCTTTTCCCGGAGAGTGGGGGGAAAGTCTATTCAGAAGATAAACGCCCCGAAAATGAGCAGGACCGCATCAAACTGGTAAGCAAATGGCTTAATGCTGAATCAATGAATCTGGAGATTTCAGACAAAGGTTTGATTTCCGGACCTGTTGATTGCATAATCACAGGTGGACATGGAAACGTAAATCTCTGGCAGTGCCACTACCCGGAAGCTGGAACAGAAGGATATATGCGTTCATCTGGTGGCAAGCTCTTCGGTGCACCATATTCCGGAGGTTCGATTAGCATAACTGCACCTACTCCAAAAATTTACTGGTGCGCAAGCAACTGCCTTATGGGAAATCCAAACAATAAGGATAACGTAGTATATGCTGCATTTGGTAGCGGCCATGCGGTTCAAATGTTTGGTTTTGTTAATAATGCTTCGTCCGGGGATGAATTCATGGCCTGGGGGGTCTATGACCGGATAACCAAAAGTGCAGGAACCTACACTCTTCCACATGGTTTTTTTCTGTCAAACAATAATGCTTTATTCGAAATCAACAACCCCAGCGGCCAGTTAAATGTCAGACTTGTAGAGCAGTATATGGATTCTACGGTTTTTTATGGTGATCCTGCCGGTGATGTCAGGTTTTATGATTTAGGTGATTCAGTCAAAGCTTTTAAAAGTGATATTACTTTTGACAACGACAATTCAGGCAAAGCTTTTAAAAGTGATATTACTTTTGACAACGACAATTCAGGCAAAGCCAGTTTTACATATACATTTACCATGGTAGCCCATGATCTTGAATTCGGTGCAGGTTATTGCTATCAGTTTCGTCCTGTCAGCCTTCTTCCGGTTCGCATAGATCCTTCTTCTGTTGAAATTACGAAGAATCAGGGACATAAAGCACTGATAACCGATAATCTTCTTATCTGGGAAATCCTTTCGCAGGGACAGAAACTGGCCAAAGGTAACACAAAAACTCTGCAATGGACCGCAAAAATCATTGATGCCAAGACTGTTAAATGTAACAAGACTCATTCTCCATTACCGATGAGAAAACCATCGAAACTGGTGGTGTCAGCAAAAAAGTCGGAATTTCTCATTAATATCAAAGATATACCCAAAGGAAGTTTTGATCTGCAGATAACAGATTTAAATGGAAAGCTTTGTTTTCAGGGAAAATTCAATTCCGCTGGTATACATGAGCAGTCTTTTTCGACGGGCAGTCTCAATAACGGTTCAGGTATTCGTATAATTCAATTGGTTCAGAGGGGGCTGAGATTAAAAGTGACAAGTGTGCTATAGTCCTGATAAGTTCAGCTTAGAGATTAATTCTTTGGGGACCAGGGTGCTTTCGATCACGGTATGTTTATTAAACCTGATTTCCGCAGTTGGAAACGGTGGCGGTGCATTCGCGTTTCGATAATAATCTGGGATTGCTAAGCCATTAAAGGTGTTTTGACTTTATAACCTTGTTCGATAAAGCCTTCAACACCTTTTAGTCTTATCAATTCAATATGTTATGAAACTGAATCCAACCCATCTGCGGAAATTAGGATCTAAACGAGTTACGTCAATATAATTCTCCGATATAGTTTTATTTAATTGAAAAAAGATGGATGGCTCCTTGGGATACAATTTTTGACAATTGATTTCTGGCTTTCAGGAAACCACTGGCTAAGCCAGTGAAAGCCAGATGTCTCGTAAAGGCACTATCGTGCCTTCTTGCTTTCGCGGCTTTGCCGCTCAATCAAGCTACCGCCTGTGGCGGTAGTACTTGACTTGTAACAAGCTACTTTCATAAATCATCATGGAATTGCAAACCTGAGTACTTCTGGTCTGTTATTCATATCCACAAGTAGCATATAAATCCCATTGGCTCCATTCTTAAAAGTGAACTGATTTTGTTTTGTTAATGCAGTTGTTACCTTTCTGCCTTTTATGTCAAATACGCGAACCTGACATCCATCCATAACACCTTTAAGCTGCACTACACCTGAAATGTAGCTTGCAGAAATACTTGATGATTTTATGTGTGATTGAATAATGTCAACAGAGGTGGGAGGTAAAGTAAATTTTTTTAAAAATGCCCATGTCTCTTCACTATTATTTATTCTGTCATTGGTATTCATCGGCCACTCATGCCCGCCGGTACGAATTGAATCTGCAATGACTTCGGTACCTCCGTCGCAGGGCCCGTAATAAAGTCTAGTTACAACAGAGTTTGGATTATTGGCTGGATAAGGGCGTGTCACTACCGGAGTTTTTGGGCAATTACATTTTTCTATCCACTTGGTTACATTACTCATAAAAGCAGCAGTTCCTCCGCTGAAACCCTCGTTGGTTCCAAATGTCAATCTCATGGAGATCGGCCTCTTGAGTGTGCAATCTCCCTGGAGGTTCCCTGAAGTCGGAGCGATAGCTGCAAATATGTCTGAATACCTGCAAGCGAGCTGAAAAGTCATAAAACCACCTTGTGAAAATCCGCAGGAATAGATTCGGCTCCGGTTTATCTTATAAGTTTTATCGATAGTATCGATAATCGCGATAATAAAATTGAAATCATCCTCACCAGAAAGATTCCATGATTTATTGATTGCATTGGGATAAACAACAATAAACTTTTCACGGTCAGCCACTTTATCCATCTGGGTATATGACTGTTGCGATGCTGCATCCATATTGTAACCATGAATGCAGAAAACCAATGCTGGATTGTTCAAACCACTCGGAGCATGAACAATGTAATTACGGGTTACTCCTGCTATTTGCATTGTTTTATTCTGAGCAAATAGGTTTACTGAGATCAGGGTGATCAGCATAAAAAAAACGTACTTACGGATAGCCATTGGACCTCCCTTGTTGTTAAGACGGTAAAATTAAAAAAGAATTTTCACTATCATCCCATAGGATTTCAAAAAAATTGACAAAAAAGCTGGCCATGTA
>CAYYNL010000015.1:0-38129 GCA_964472925.1 uncultured Fibrobacter sp.
GTCTGTCATAAACATCCGCAATAGCACAAAGCATAGACATCTGCTGAATCTGATCGCCTTTGAGATAACGAGGGTATCCTCCCCCATTTAAACGTTCATGATGTTGTGCAACAACATGGAAAACCGAAGCCGGTAAGTTATCTCTGAATTTCTGCAGCACTTCTAAACCGTAAAATGGATGTTTTTTTATGGATTCCAACTCCTGACGAGTATGAAGTCCCTCTCTGCAAACCAGTTCCTCCGGTAATCGGACCAAGCCTATATCGTGTAATATTCCCGCTATCGCTGCCTCCAACAGAAGCTCTTTAGAATATCCTAAGACAGAGGCAAAACCGATCATTAATACAGAGACATTTACCGAGTGGGCATACACCTGTTCACTATAATTTTTTATCAGAGAAACTCCGATTGTTACATCTGGTTGCTCCAACATCTGGGTAACCAGATTCTGTAACTGAGAAATCATTTCCTTAATGGGAAAAAATTTGCCCACCTTTGCAGCCAAAGCCATGGAACGAACTGCATCGAGCGTGTTCTTGCGAACAGCTTCAGCCTGCTTTACCTGCTTTCTAAACTCCACATACTTCTCAAAAGGATCTATTGACTCTTTTTCAGCTCTTATACCATGTAAAATTACAGTAACATCAGAAACACCCTGTTTTCTCAGAGATTCAATCTGATGATATCCTGTAATAAAAGTGTTAGAGGAGAAAAGAAGAACATTGTTATCATTAAAGACATCACAAATGAACATGCCCGGGCGAAGGTCATTAATGGAAATTGTTCTCTGGAGAGTACCCATAAGTTCATTATAGCAGAATTTTACTGAACAATCAACTCAATCTTATGCAAGTACTCCTGTCACATTTAGCTGAAATACAATGATTAATCTTGTCGAAAAGTTGGTTTAAAGCCTGCTGACGTTTTTTACGCTGCTCCTGATTGGCCTCAAAAGCGATATAGCCCATCAATTCATCTATAGCTTCCATGGTTCCCCAAAGGCTCATGCCACCACCATCCTTTATTACAGTAGCATCATGAACAATTTTGCGGGCCCGTGGTTCCAGGATCTCAATTTCAGAGAGCAACTTGAATTCACTTTCCGTAAGCAGCAGTTCGCCAAACTGGGCCCCGTTTGAAAAAGTGGCTCCTCTAATGTGAGAGAGATTCCATGGTATACCTTTCCAGTTCCGTATAAGACCACTGTCAGCACACACCGGACACCACCAATTTAGCTGCGCCGGGTCTTCCTGAAGCTTGAGCCGGATAAAGCCATGACAGGCTTTCCGTTCAGGCCTTCTTCTACACCTGATCATAGTGTTTACCTCCACTCCAGGAGGCGCTAAAGTAGCTGCAGATACAATCGAACTAAGATACTCTGATCTATCAGTTTCACTTGATTTGCTTTTTTTAGATTCCGGTAAAGCCATTTCTCCGGTATCTCTCATGCATTGCTCCCGTTATTAAAGTCTACCAATAACAGTTTTCCGCCCAAACCTGCCTGTTAATAAAGATGGAAGTGAAATAGCATCTGGTTGGAAGGTCCTTAAAAGCATCGGATCCGGTTATCAATATCTGAAATATGCCGATACTGAATCAGTTTCAATTTAAAAAATTAAAAATAATCTGTTGCAGAGATTTTTGGAAGAGTAAGAAAAGCTTTAAATCTACTTAACCGTTATATAATTCAATTTCTTCAAGGATTCACTAAGCAATTCTCGACTGTTTGCGAAATAAAGCTTCTCTATAGCTTTTTCCACCCCAAACCACTTTGGTGATCTGCCCGCTTCGCCCTCACCGGACTTTTTCAAATACCTGCACAGGAAATAAGTCACTTTGTAAGATTTATCATTTAGCATAAATTCCAGATCACCAGCCTTTTCCACAATTTCCCCTTCCACCCCAGCTTCCTCCGAAAGCTCACGGACACATGCCTGCTGCGCTGTCTCCTCATGCTCTATATGCCCCTTAGGGAAAATCCACCTGGAAGGATCCTTCTTTGAACGTATTAAAAGAATTTTTAGTTCACCCTTGTCCTGACGAAAAGTAATAGCACCTGCCTGATAAACTGTCTTTTTCATATTTCTTAATTAAAAAAGTATACTTAATTCTGTCTGCCCCCTTTTTCTCGGTTTTTTCCCTGTTTACCAGACCTACCACTTAAAGGAGCAAATAACATACCGCCATAAGCAGAAAAGGTTTATAGCCCTCAGAGAGATGCTACCATTTAACAGACACCTTAAGCACTATTTTGTGTAAATTACCATTTATACCTAAAGGCCCATGTGCATCTTCAGGGAAAAATATGGCACATGAACCCGGGGTTAATCCAAACCAAGTCTCCGGTACATCAGTGAAAAACATAATATCCTTCTGTGCATCGTATTCCCCATCTTTGCCCTTGCACCTTGAAACTGGCCTCCAGCCAATATTATCAATCCCAGATACTGCATACTGAATATCGATATACTTTCGATGTGCCTCAAGCCGCACCGCCGACACTCCCACACCTGCTGTTATGGATGCTAAAGCGAATAAGCGATCCCCTATAATCTCTCTTTTTCCAGAACTGAATGCATCTGCATCGATAGATCGCAAATATTCAAAAGCTGCCAGAAAACCCGGATGAATTCCAGTGTACCTGTCCATAGCATCCAAAGAGTCAAGAATCATGAACCTATATTCTCCTCAACAGGTTACCTTATATTTAACAACCCTAAGAGTTGCCCATCAAGAGTTGCCCCACAAAATTATATTCTGATAAACAATGGCTGCAACCCGCTCAAAGGTAGATTTGAATTATTTATAACCCCTGAACCTTCTCCAATGCGTTTCTAAAAACAGCGACCGCATTCTGCAACTCCGATTCTTTATTCCTGATACGCCACAAACGCATCAGCTCAGTTAATACATCATATCCCATTTTTATCAATTCAGCTTTTGCTACAGGTATTTCTAATCTCTGATTGTACTCATGTTTCTTTTTAAATAATAATAAAGCCAAAGTCCATACAGTAGCTTTTGCACCAAATACCACCTCATCAAATTCCAGTCGTTTTTGATTGCCAACAGCTCGTAAATTAATAAGCTCTTTATGAATCTCAACAGCACGGTCATAATTGTTTTGAAGCACTCTGGCCTCAATTTCTTTCACCTTCTGTTCCTTATTCCATAAACCTTCTGTACCGCTCACCCAGGCATAAATATTGCCAAAATGGTAAAAACAAAGTTTTCCCAACTCCCTGAGCAACACATAGAGCGTCTCACTTTTATCCCCCCACTCCAAAACCGATGCTGCCCTGTCAAAATCATCATCAGAATAGGATTCTTTGTTCCAGCAAAGTGCAGCTCCGAAAATCATTCCATGAAGCAATCCTGCAAAAAGATTGATATGACAACAATCGCCCCAATCTGTGTTTAAAACCCCGGCAGTTTTGTGCTGAAATCCAAATTGAACCATTTTGCGGATATTATCGCAGGCAGTCCCGATATCGTAAGCAAAGCGACTCCATCCCTGGATTCCAGGACAAACGTATTGTCTGACTCCCGCATCTGCAAGAATTCGAATATTTTCATCTGTAATGTCGGCTCCATATCCCCAATTCAAAAAAATCACATCCCTGGGCAACTGACTCATAAGCTCCGGATGTTTAAGTATTATATCACCCCAAAGCATAGGTGTTTTTCCATGACTTCTTACCAGATCGATCAACTTGTTCACAAACTCCAGATACAGTGTCCCTGTTCCCTCTTTTTGAACTCTCAACAGGTTTTTTCCCTTACCCAAATCAAATGTCTCATCACAGCAGATATTAAAGTATTTAGATGAGAAAAGCGGAAGGTACTCTTCAATCATAGATTTTATCAGCTCATAGCTTTCATCGTTTGTGGGATCTATGGTGTAATGAGCCATTCGATCCCAAAGATTTTGCGGTATTTCTGAAGCCTTAACATGCAGCTCATTAAGATGTTCAAAACGTTTCAACCGAAGCAATTCGTACAGGTGACCAAAAGAAGCCAGCGAGGGAATAAGATCAATATGAAAATTCCGACTGTAACGATCCAGTTCCAATATCTCTTCCGAAGTAAGTGGGTCCCTGCCAACCCACAACTCAGGTATATTTCTAAATGCAAAAGAATGCTCCACATATAACTGAAGCTCATTAATCTTATAATAAGCCAGTCTCTCGATTAATAACTTAAGAGTAGATAACTTGGGAACCTTTCCCCTGGTGACATCATGATAAAACCCGCGATGACGAAAATCCGGAGAGTCGGAAATCTGCAAACAGGGGATCTGCTGACCTTGAAGACTTATAATCTGCAACAATGTTTGTACCGCCCAAAAAAGAGCTGATATGGATTTTCCATCAAGTATTATCCTATCCTTTTCTATAAATATCCTGTACTCTTCGCTATCCTCCTCATCATGTCGAAGAATAATCCCTTTAATATTATCAGGAGCTCCAACTCTCAGAGCAATATTAATCCCGGTCAATAATTTTATCTTCTCTCTGAGAAGATTTGCAGCTCCGAATAAATCAGCAGAATTATCTTTAATGTAAATCGCCTCTGCATCATACAGAGTAAATTTTTGCCCGCTCAGTATCAATTCCTTCACCTGTGGAATCAGTCTCATTTTAGTCCTTTGTATTTTGTGTTCAGTATGTTGAGATATTGTGGCCTGCAGCCTTTCATCCAAAACATTCCAATTTTATAAGATAATTATTACACCATTTTACATCTTTAGGCCATCTATTCAGAGTCTGTTAAAACTTTTTAATCAGATAAACCCATCTTTGTAAAAAGTAACCAGAACCTGAAAGTATAATCCCCATGCTTAATCTTTCTAAAATTAAAAGATAAATATTATCTTCATAGAAAATGACAATCACACCCGAAGCAGCAATTACTGAAGTTTTTTAGTGATTATGCTGAAAAGATAAAGTATTTCGGTTTTATTCACATTAATAGTTAAAACAGTTTTCCATGTTTGTTCCTTTCAGGGTTTGCCTATGTTTAAATGTAGAAGATATCTGTTAATTTTGATTTCTATGCACTGCTCTTTAATCAATACGATAAAAGCTGCAGAGTCTGTTGATCTGGATGAAGAGATCAGGCGGATAAGAAAAGAGCTGGCATCGGTTTCATCTCTGCGTCAAGCTGTCAGGCAGGAGATTGCAAGTGATTCAAAAGATCAGGCCTCTTATAAGACAAAATTTGAAAGCCGATTGAAAACTGCATCTGCCGAAACCGATTCAATTTTTAAGCTGATCCTGCAATACCGTCAGATAAATGATTCCCTCTCTGCTGTAATTAACAGCCTTCAATCATCACAAAAGCAATATGATCTGTTGCAGGAAAATTTCCGGTTGCGCCTGATAGCAGCTTGTGATCAGATTTCCAGATTGGCTTCACATATTCCTCCCATGTCCTCAAAAAGTATATCCAATCCAGCAGTTCTTCTTAAGAGTGAACTTGCTTCCAGAAATATTGACAACGTTGATGGCTTGCAAAGGCTCATTCAGATTTTTAACAATCACGAAGAATTAACTGCAAGTATTCAGATATTCCAGGGTATCTCACCTGTTCCAGAGATATCCGGAACCGTATACCGCTTACGTATAGGATGTCTCTTTGAAGCAGTAGTGCAGGCAACCGGAAACAAGTATGCTCTTTGGAACGGTGTAGACAGTACGGGTAAAGAAATATGGCTTACCCGGTCTGATCCTGAGGGCGGTTCCCAGATATTGAATGCAATCAATATCCGGGAAGGTAAAGCACTGCCATCATTTGCCAGAATACCGCAGTTCGGTTTTATTGAAGGAGAATAATAAAATGAATAGATTCCTTATCTTTATTCCTGTTTTATTTCTTTCAATAACAGCTGCAACCGATAAGAATCAGAAGCTCAAAGAGCAGGAACTCAAAATGCTCAGAGAACAACTGGAGTCTGCCAGAGATTCTCTTCAGAACGAGATTGCTGCCAGATGGCGTATTCGTCAAATCGATATTAACCAGCGTGAAAAAGATAAGGAGGAACTTGTTCTCCAACACGAAAAGACAGAACGGTTGCACAATGAGCTTGCACAGATCAAAGAAGAATGTTACTCAAAGCAACGCACTATTGAAACAGAACAGAAAAAGTTATCCGAAAAGAAGGAGGCTTGGAATTATCTGATCTCTTCAATGGAAGATGCACTGAAAAGAGAATCTGATCAGATCATGAATTCTTTCCCTGTAGACATCGAACAACGCCGGATGGACCTGGAAGAGCTGCGGCGTAAATTTACAGCCGACAGAAATGTAACAAACGCACTGAATCAATTTACTTCTTATCACTCAAAATATCTGGAAAAAGGAAGCAGAGCCGTTATTGACAAAACAACAATTCTTCCGGAAAACCATGAGCCACAGAAGATTACTATTGCCCGCCTCGGAAATGTTTTGGGTTACGGAATCAACCAGGAGTCAGACCTTTTCATTATTAATCAATCCGGCAACCTAGGAACAAGCCGTTATAACACCGAACAGTTAGGTCCCTCGGCATTAAAGGAATTTCTCTCTGATGCATTCCCACGATGGATTGAAAAACAGGAGGTTAAAGGCCCATTAATGCTCGATATTATGCAGAATTCACAGTCTTCAATACTGATAAAAGGTCGTAAGATAAAAAGATCTGATGAATTCAAGCAATTCATAAAAGCAGGTGGTCCGGTAATGTATCCACTGGGAGTTCTTGTGATCTGGGCATTAGTACTTATGCTCTGGAAATTAATAATTTTCAGCCGTAAATACACTTCTGATTCCAGAATTTCTAAAAATGTGATGGTCTATCTTAACAATAACGATATTGAAAAGGCAAAAAGTTATATCAGCAAGCATCATGGTGTTGTTGCCAGAGTAGTTCTTACATGCCTTGAGCATTCCAAATGGTCAAGAGCATCTGCTGAAAAAGCTGTAAAAGAGATACTGGTAGAGGAGCTTCCTCGACTTAACAGCCATCTTAACACTCTTGCGGTAATCGCAGGTGCCGCTCCACTTTTAGGGCTGTTGGGAACAGTTACCGGTATGATCAATCTATTTGAAGTTATCACCAGCTATGGAACCGGTGATCCCAAAATCCTGGCTTCAGGTATATCAGAAGCATTAATCACCACAGAAGTCGGACTTATAATCGCTATCCCTGTAATGTTAATCCATAACTTTCTGCGAAACAGAGCAGATGATATCCAGACTGCAACTGAAAAGCACGCCATACGCATTCTCAACCGACTATGGCCGGAAAATTGATCCTATGAATCTTATCTCATTGTTTTTTGCTGATTTTCAGAAAGGTGGAATTGTCATGTGGTTTATATTCCTGGCAGCTATAGTTGCCTGGATGATTGGAGTTGAAAAACTGATTTCACTTATAAACTTTTCCTCTTCACGAAAAAAATTTCTTTTATTTGCAGAATGCCTGTTTCGGAACAGTGAAAGCGAAATTGGAAAAACCGGCTTTGAAAATTATGATATGCTGTTGGAGCAGCTCAGAGAGAACCTAAAAAACAATCGATTGGCTTTTAAGGGAGTGCTTCGCGAATTTCTTATCGGCACAGTCCCGCACCTTAACAGGCATTTTTCCACCATGTCTGTATGGATATCCATAGCACCACTTTTGGGACTTCTTGGCACTGTCATGGGCATGGTGCAAACATTCAGAGTTATTATGGTTTATGGAATCGGTAATCCCAATCTGACCGCAGAAGGAATCAGTGTGGCTCTTTTGACAACCCAGGCGGGATTGATAGCAGCATTTCCTTCCATGTTCTTTCACAACTACCTTAGAGCAAAAAAAAATGCACTGGTTTTAATAATTCTTAAAGATTGCGAACAGATAATAAGCAAAAAGAATTCTTTGTCCACAGGTTACCATTTAGAATACAGGGATTGATATGTTTGATGATTTTGGTTTATTAAACAAAAGCAATAATGCATCTGCTGAAATCAATATGGCACCTCTTATTGATATGGTCTTTATTTTACTGATCTTTTTTGTGGTTACGACAAATTTCAACCGCCAGACCGGTATTGACGTATCCAAGCCCAAGGCACAGACTGCTGCAACTCAGGGGCAGAAAACGCTTTTAATTGGCATATCACGTGAAGGGACACTTCACATTTACGGACGACAGGTAAGTATTGATCGTCTGACATCCCTGATAAGTGCAGAGGTCAATAAGGATCCTGCCCTGAATGTGGTAATAATCTCTGACCAGCAGGCATCGGTAGGAACCGCCATACAGGTTATGGATAAATGTGCCATTGCTGGAGCTGCAAAGGTATCCATTGCTGCAGATAAGGAATAATTCATGTTGAGATTTCTTCTGAAATCCTCTTTTTTTATTTTTAGGCTGCTCATAGTCATTGCTATCAATTTTGTCCTGTTTTTGATGATCCCCCTTACTCACAGCCTTTCTGAAAAAATTAAAGATAAAAATAACACTTCTTTAAGAGAACCTATTATTATCGCCGAATATATAAAGCCCCCCCCAAGGGAGGAAAAAAGGGAATACAAACCCAGAATCCGTCAGATTAACGCATCTGTATCCAATCAATTCTCTCGACAACCCATAAGTACCAAGTTTATTCCGGATTTATCAGTAGAGCAAGGAAGTACAGATGGGGTGGCGATGTCTTCGGGTGAACTGGAAGCAGTGGTTTTTGAGGAAGGCGAAGTTGACCAGGATGCTCAACCGGTAAACAGAACTCCGATTCCATATCCTCAAAGAGCAAGAGAACTGGGCATCGAAGGTGATCTGGTTCTTGTTCTTCTAATAGATATCGATGGAAAAGTCATTTCGGTTGAAGTAATCAGTTCACCGGATCAAATCATATCCAGAAAGGCAACTGAAATTATACTTTCCAGTTGGCAATTTAAACCTGCCCGTAACCAGGGGATTCCAGTTAAACAACGGGTAAAGCAGAAGATATCTTTTAGATTAGATTCCTGACCACCGGATTTTTTATGTGCAAATATTCATTCTGGCAGTTCCTTTTCGTTCTGGCTCTTGAAGCCTCATCTGGATTTATCAACCAGGCTAATGATTTTTATGAAAAAGGAAAACTGCCTGAAGCAATTGCAATGTATAAAAAAGCATATTTATCAGGAGAGAATCCGGTAATCTGTTATTTTAATCTTGGAAACGCCTACTTTCAGCTTGACAGTATTCCTAAAAGTATAGTTTATTATCAGGCGACTGTATCTTTAGCTCCTGATTTTTTCCGAGGCCATCTGAATCTGGCTATTTCCTATTATACACTCGATGATTTAGGCAGATGCATCGCTTCGGTTAAAAGAGCCCTGGAAATTGAACCCGATAACGAAAAGTCACTTCTTTTACTGGGTACCTGCTATCGCAGGCTCAAGGCTAACTCCGAAGCAGTCATCATTTTCGAGCATCTCATCCGTCTTAATCCACAAATGGACGAACCCTACATAGCAATAGCAGAGATATATAAAGATTTATTAGATAACGAAGAGGCTTTAAAATGGTTATCAAAGTGCCCGGAATCAGGAAAAAATGAAAATTATATTAACCTTTTGAAAGCGGAGATTTATGAAGCATCTCAGAACCGGGAAAAAGCTCTTTTCTATTTGACCACTGCATTTAATAAAAACAGAAATGACAAATGGCTTCTTTACCGAATAGTTTCTTTGTACCTTGATATGGGAAATGATCTGGTAGCTCTGCAGCAAGCAACCAACGGCCTTGCGCTGTTTCCGGATTTTGCAGAACTTGCAGTTCTGGCTGGAGAGATCAGTTTCAAAAATCAGAAATTTGATGAAGCAAAACGTTTTTTTACTATCGCTAAAATGAATGGAAATCCTTCCGGAGAAAGGGGACTTCAGAATCTTCGGGAAATTGATTTAAACACTACAGACCCAGCCCTGAAATAAATAACGGATATCGAAGTAAAGAGATCATGACTGAATGGAGGCACAAGGATGTGTTAAGCAGCTCTTTCAGCGAAACTCGTCTACGTAACCTTTCCTATATCATTGTAAAAAAGAAAAGTTATCCTGTACAGTTATCAGATATTCTGTGTTCTCTTCCCACCAAAAAAAAAGAGGCTTTTTCAGCCTCTTTTTTTTATTTCGGTTTAACCTGATTTTAGAAAGCGAGTACCCCCGCCTTTGTTCCTCAATTTAATTCACAATCGCTTTGGCCGTATCAGCCTTCATCGCCGTATCCGCTGGCTTATCCGCAAGCTGTTTTATCTGCTGGATAAACGATGCTGCACGGCGGTCACCCGGATGAGCATTGGTGTACTGTTGAATCACCTTGGTAGCGCTGTCATACTCTTTCATTTCGATATATGCTCTGGCAAGTGACAGATGATCATTCCAGGGGTCTGAGCCAGCCGCTAAAATCTCTTTGAGAAGCTTTACATGCTCATCTTTTTTCTCAGGCTGCTGCTCCAAAGACTGGGCAAGTGCCTTAAGATAACGGATATCATCAGGGAACTTTTTCAGCGCTTCCCTCATCTTCTCCTCAGCCTCCTTATAGCGGTCATTCAGCATAAGTATCTCATGGGAGAGAATCCTTGGACGCCAATCATTGGGCATCAGTGATTTGCACTTATCCATCTGTTTCACCACCAGATTCAAGGTGTCCTCGTAAACCTTTTTCTTTTCAGCTAAAAGTTTCCTGGATGCTTCCGATGTATCGGATGACAAACTTGCAATCTCCTGTTTCATTTTAAGCAATGGCTCTCTTAAGGAAAGTGCCAGCTGAATATAGGAAGCTGCATAGTTTGACATGAGATTCTCTGATGTTTCATTCAGATGCGCCGTGCCATCACCGAGCCCCCTGTACTTGAAAACATTATCCAGCAGATGAACCGTCCTGGCAATATCAAGCCGGTCTTTCTCCTGAACTACTGCAGGCATCACCCGGTATGCAAGTCCCTGCATCTTGAGGTACGGTCCAAGCCCCATCAGATTATCATCAGAAACCGTAACTGCAAAATAGATCGGTTTTTTCCATTTGTTTGCATCCACAATATGTGCCACCATATTATCCTGGATACGAAGAGCATTGAGCTCCTGTCTGGTTGGCGGCATAATAACTATGTTTGCATTGGGCATAGTAACCTGAGTCGGTTTGGTAATCGGATTCAAAACATGATCCAAAGCATCAATTTCGGTATCATTCCAGGTGATTGGAACCTTGGGTTCCAGATCCCTCAACTGTTTGATATACCACTTTGTATTCAGAAGACTCAGATTTACTATGCGCACATCCTTACGGATGCCGTAAGCCTCCTGAAGCGCCCACAATGGGAATGTGTCATTGTCACCATTTGTAAAAAGTATCCCGTTCGGTTCACAGGACATAAGAAGATTGTAGGCATAATCATAGGGAACCCAGTCTCCTTTGCGTGAACTTCTTTCCCAGTTCTGAGTAATGGGAAGCGCCGGAGAAACAAACAGAAGCACTGCAGCCACTGGCGCCAGAGTGGTGCGAATGGATTTGTTTTTATTGGTGAAAAGTGCGTGCAGAAGAGCACCGGCAGCTATCCCCATCCACATACCAAGATACATGAATGCAGCAGCAAAGAAATAATCACGGACTCTGACCTCTCTGTGTACCACAGGCATCGGTCCGGGTTTACCACTCTGCACCCAATACTGGTAATCCCTGAATTCCGGTCTGGTCCCGTCGGCAAAATTAATGTAAAGCACCATTGCTACCGAAGTCAATAAAAACAGGGTTATTAAAAACAACCCGGCATTTCTGTTTCTTTTATAGAGATAATACCACCCAAAAAGCATGAAAAAAGTGGGAGTCAAATACACAATCAACTTTAAAAACCCAGTAGATTCGGTTACCACAAAGTTTTGCTCTCTGTCAGTTGGCTTGAACTGAAAAAACTGAGTAATATGAAAGCCACCATAACCCATATGGCCTTCAATACCAAACTGGTGCCCCCAGGTTGCACGTCGCCAGAACATCCTGGAAATCATGCTCTCTGAACCATACTGTTTTCTGGCCAGATAGTCCACAAAGGCAGTCTTGGTCTGTGGATCGTTTTCATCGATAATTGGATTAAGTGATGAACGTACCGGAATGTAAATATGGGAAGAGAAACCTAATACAGCCAAAGTCGCCACCCAGAAACAAAAAGTCCATTTCTTGCGTTTTTGGCCTTCTGTACAAAGTGCCATCACCCCATTGACTAATATCGCGATTACACCAGTTCCACCCAGCGCCATAAATACCTCCTGAATACTGGAGATACCCTTGTCTGGTAAACCTGGAAGCGAAACAAAAAGATTGAGATCCAAAACTGCGATTCCAACGGCGATTGCAGTCAGCCAGATTCTCCAATCAACCAGCTTTTCCCGATCGGTAAGCATTATATAAAGGAATACAGGAATGAGAATGATCATAGAATACATGTGCACACCAATTCCCAGAAAACTGATGTACACTATTAAAAGAAGCAGTTTATCCCTTTTAGGATCTTTACTCTGTGCCCAGACCAGAATCAGCCAAGTGCAGAGTGCAACAAAAAACATCGATGGATTAGCCTCGGATGCTTCCACTGCACTAAACCAGAAGGTACTGCCGGTAACGGCAAACAGTCCACCAACTACTCCGCCAACATATGTTGTGATTCTTTTCCATGAATTGTCAGGAATACCTAAAAAGGAGATAATTACTCTCACTACAGTCAAATACATAATCGCCGCAGTACCTGCGCTGAAAAGAACCACAAGAAAATTCATCCTGTAGCCAACATCCTTAAAAAAAGAAAAAAGGATACTGCTTACCCTCAGCATCAGCATAAAAAGCGGATTGCCGGGAGGATGAGGCACACCCATTGTGTGTCCGGCAGCGATATATTCACCGCAATCCCAGAACGCGACTGTAGGAGCCACAGTCATGACAAAGATGACAAAAGCTATTGCAAACACCCCAAGGGCAAATATGCGATTATACCGCGAGTGGATCTTTTCCATTTGAGGATCCTTCCTTTCCGGACGTTTCAGATTGTTTCTTCATTTTTTTATGAATAGAATCGATTATTCCATTAACAAATTTCCCTGAGTCATCAGTTCCGTAGGTTTTGGCAAGTTCCACTGCTTCGTCTATAACTACCTTTGCAGGAACCTGCGGATAATTCTTAAGCTCAGTCACCGCTAATCTAAGGATATTGCGATCGATCGCAGCCATGCGCTTTAAATCCCAGTTGGCAGCACGCTCCTGAATGATCGAGTCAATCTGTTGAAGTCGATCAAATGCAGCACTAACAAGCTCCCGTGCATATTTTATTACCTCCGTTGACAAAGCACTGTCATCGGCGATTCTCTCCAGCGTGTTCTGCCAATCCTCAGAGGTACCTACCTCGCAGGCATAAAGCGTCTGCAGTGCAAGCTCCCTTGAGCGATGCCGGTTTTTATAAATTCCCTCATTTTTAATTTGAGTCTTTTCCATCATCTTCCATCATCCAAATAAGTCATTTCTATAAACATTAAATCAGGAACACGCAGTGCACCCAAAAAAAGTAAATTATTCCTGACTGCCCATGTCTTTCACTTTAATCCAGTACCCCTTAGTTTAGCGATCCTGAAATTTTACCTTTACTTTATCAAATTTTCTTTACTTCGATATTAAACTCAGGGGTTTATAACTTTGAAAACAAATCCGCCATCTCAATGGCGCCTAAAGCAGCATTCCATCCCTTATTGCCAGCCTTGGTACCAGCCCTTTCCACCGCCTGCTCAATAGTATCTGTAGTAAGTACTCCAAAGATCACCGGTATACGCTCATCCAGTCCAACCTTTGCCACCCCCTTTGATACTTCTGCAGCAACGTAATCAAAATGAGGTGTTGATCCCCGAATCACAGCTCCAAGGCAGATTATCGCATCATATTTTTTGCTGGCTGCTACTCTCTGTGCAGTAAGAGCAATCTCGAATGCTCCCGGTACCCATACAACCGTAATATCGGCCGGATCTGTGCTGTGTCTTATCAGACAATCCATTGCTCCCTCTAACAGTTTGCGGGTAATAAGCTCATTAAACCTGCTCACCACCAAGGCAAATTTTTTACCCGACCCGTTCAGCATTCCTTCCACTACGGTTGACATATCAATCCTCCCTCAAGTAAATGACCCAGTTTTTCCTTTTTTGTATTCAGATATCGCGCATTTTCTTTACAAGGAGAGATCTCGATAGGTACACGCTCAACCACCTCCAGACCATAGCCTTCAAGACCGATGATCTTTCTGGGATTATTGGTCATCAGTCTTAATTTGCGAATTCCCAAATCAGAAAGAATCTGCGCACCGATACCATAATCACGCAGATCAGGAGCAAAGCCAAGCTTTTCATTGGCTTCTACAGTATCAAATCCCTGGTCCTGCAGAGCATAAGCCTTCAGTTTATTTGCCAGACCGATACCCCTTCCTTCCTGTCGCAGGTAAAGAAGCACTCCACCATTTTCATTGATAGCCGCCATAGCTTTATGGAGCTGATCACCACAATCGCAACGGAAAGACCCCAATATATCGCCAGTAAAACATTCTGAATGAACTCTCACCAGAACCGGTTTTTCAGGATCAATGGGCCCTTTCTGCAAGGTCAAGTGTACTGCACCAGTTAAAATTTCTTCATAAGCAGTAATCTCAAACTCTCCAAAAGCGGTAGGTAAAGGGGTGGTTACCACTTTTTTGACAAATTTTTCATGAGCCCTGCGATAACGGATCAAATCAGCAACAGCAATAATCTTTATATCGTGTTTTTTGCTGAATTCTAATAACTGAGGCATTCTGGCCATAGTACCATCTTCATTCATGATTTCACATATCACTCCTGCAGGGGCAAGTCCGGCCAGACGGGCAATATCCACAGATGCCTCAGTCTGTCCGCAGCGCACTAGCACCCCTCCATCCCGTGCCCGTATGGGAAAGGTATGCCCTGGCATGGTAAAATCCTTTGGTGTAGCTGCAGGGTCAACCAGTTTCAAAATGGTAGTCGAGCGATCTGCTGCAGAAATTCCTGTAGTAGTCCCCTCTGTAGCTTCAACCGATACGGTAAAAGCAGTACCGAACCTAGAGGTATTGTTTGTAACCATCATAGGTATCTGGAGTTCATCGAGCCTTTTCCCATCCATGGCAATACAGATGAGTCCTCTACCGTATCTGGCCATGAAATTTATCTTCTCAGGTGTACATTTTTCTGCAGCAAAGGCAAGATCTCCCTCATTTTCGCGGTCTTCATCATCTACGATGATAATAAACTTACCTTCACGAAAATCCTCAATCACCTGTTCTATATCTTTAAAACTTTTCAAAAACCCAACCTTTCCATTTTGGAAAGCAGCGGTTCATTCGAGATTTTCTGATCAGTGCCTTCCAAAAGCCGTTCAAGATACCGGGCTATACAATCACATTCCAGATTAACCGGATCCCCGCTTTTTTTTAAGGCCATAGTGGTCTTCTTTATCGTTGCAGGAATAAATGAAATCACAATCATCTCATCTTTAATCTCAGCGATGGTTAAGCTGATTCCATCTACGGCAACCGATCCTTTTTCAGCCATAAATTTATTTAATTCTGCAGGGACCTTGATCGTTCGCAACACACTTCCTCCGACATCATGGTCGCAAACAATACTACCTACCCCATCCACGTGTCCCAGTACTATATGGCCATCAAGTCGTCCTCCCACCCTGACAGCTCTTTCCATATTCACCCTTCTTCCTGTATGGATATTGCAGAGTGTAGTTCGAAGAAGTGTCTCCCGGACTGCAGAAAAATAGAGTAAGTTACCTTTTATCTTCTCAACGGTCAGACAGGAGCCATCAATGGATACAGACCCACCCTCTGTTACCTCAAAATTCGGATAGTCCGCCTTGATTGCAATCTCATAAGAGGTTCCATGCTGTTGGACAGAAATGACAGTGCCTAAACATTCAATGAGTCCGGTGAACATAATTTTTTCTTTAAAAAAGAATGCCTTTTCTCTTGGCCTTGAAATTTGTGAAAAATACTCCCAGCCAGTACATTTTTGCAATAACTATCTATAAATTGGGCCTTTTACGCAATGATGGGCCGAAATTATTCCGTAGTCAATCGGTTTTTAGGATAATAGCTTTTTCTCATTGAATCTGAATTGAGGAATTCCACTTATCAAAAAGTCACTGCCAAAAGACTGCTGCTTTATTCCTGTTAAACTTATACAGTTATCCATGGAAAGCCCCTCAGAAAAGCTGATCCCATCCTTGCCATCACCCAGAATCTTGCTTCCATAAAAAAGATAGAGCCTATTTACCAGACCAGCCTGCAGAAAGCTGGATGCGATCCCCTGACCTCCCTCCAGGAAAATACTCGTAAGATTTTGCTGATAGGCCATTTGTACGAACTGTTCCAGACTCAGGATCTTGTCGGTATGTCCGGTATACCAGTATTCGATTCCAGATTCTTTTTTTATCTCTGGGCCATTTCCACTGCCAATCACCACAATGCTTCTGGTTTCTGCGGAGTGCTGAAAAAAATAGCTGTTTGGGCTAATCTGATTATCAGAGGAAAAGACAATGCGTGCCGGGGAATACCCTTTTTTGTGCCTAACCGTAAGCTGCGGGTCATCGGCTGCAAGAGTGCCTTTTCCCACTGCAATAGCGGCATGACAGCGACGTAGCTCATGAACATATTCTCTGGCAGCCTCTCCAGTAATCCACTTTGACCTCCCTTGAATATCTGCAATTTTGCCATCCAGAGTCATTGCCAGCTTCAAAGAAACCCAGGCCTGTTTTTTGGTGATAGACCAAAAAAAATCTTCATTGAGTTCTGTTGCCTGCTCACACAATAACCCTTCAGAAACTTCAATTCCATTTTGCTTAAGCAGCTGTGCTCCTTTACCGCCAACCAGAGGATTTGGATCTTTTACCGAAAAAATCACCCTTTTAATACCTGAAGCAATGATTTGCTCAGTACATGGTGGAGTTTTACCGAAATGGCAACAGGGCTCAAGTGTAACATACAATGAAGCACCATTTGCTTTTTCTCCTGCCTGAGTCAAAGCGACTTTCTCGGCATGAGGCCTTCCATAGGGCTCTGTAGCACCCATTCCCACAATTTGACTTTCGCAGACTACTACCGCCCCAACTGCAGGATTAGGAAAAGTCTTGCCTTTAGCCTCTCTGGCTAGCTCTAAAGCTTTCTGCATAAAATAAAGGTCATTTTCCATATTATAGTCCTAACAGAAATGATTAATTAGCAATCGGATTCGATTTATTCGTGCATTATCAGATTTCTTTTCGATACTGTCGAAATGACAGTTAAAGACTCATAAAAAATTAAACATAACAAAAATGAAATATCCAACTATTTGCAGCGCAACCGAACCGGTTGTATTTTTGATTACCATGAAAAATAAAGCCTGTTCAAATGAAGAATTACTTGTATCATTAGCCTCCCAAGGGGATGCTGCAGCTTTTTATACTCTGGCCCGATCTTTCTTTGAAACCGAATACCTGAATTTACGGCATAGTGGAAGCACTCACACTGATGCAGTTGAAAAAATTCTGCCGGATTCTTCGGTGATGTTCAGAAAGTTCATAGGGGCCTATCCCACAGATTTTAATGAGTGGTTTAAAAATAATTCAGAGATCTCCGCCTCTGAATTTGATGAGGTTGCCTTTATTAACATCGATAAAGATATGGTCGCCCAGCAAAACCATTTTCTTCAGGAGATACAACTACATCTTTTACGAACAGCTTCTGAATTTAATAACAAAAAGAGGAAAAAATTCCTGAAATTTTTACGTAATCCCAAAACGAAAATAATTGCCGGATCATTGGCAGTATCACTTTTATTACTGGTTCTCTTTTTACTGTTGTATGTTACAGATTCATCGGTGCTTATTGGATTTAAGCATGCAGGAAAAGAGTTCAGTTTTGTGATAGGATCATCACCCAAAAAAATACCAGCTTCTGACTCAAGTTCTACTTCTGCAGTATCCAAACCAGATAGTGCTGCCATTGATTCAACCGCAAAGGATACGATTGTTTCAACAAGCACCGAAGATAAAAAAACTGAACCACCACCGGTTAAAAAGGTATATCGGCCTAAAGCAGTTACTTCAGAACAGCCCAAAATTTCTCAGACACCTGCCTTTCCATCACCAGTAGAGACTACACCAGTTGTGCAAGAACCGGCTTCTTCAGCAATCTCTTCCGGCTCATCCAACTATTCGACAACCCCGGAGAACTCTTCAGATTATTAAAATCTAAACTGTAAGAGTGACTGCTTTTTTATTTGTGTGATTTAAACAGATATGATCTTTTTCATCTGTTTATCTGCGCCTGTAATTTTTTACTTCCCATTTTTTAAAAGTTTATAAAAAAGCCTGAATCGGATGATTTTTTGACTGCATAATGATATAGTCGAAAACCTTCTGAGCCGATAAAACAAAGAGATCGAAGCGATACACCTCAAAGAATTGTACGGTTCAGTTAAAAAGTAAAATATAATACTAATGATAAGTCCGATTTTTCCAGTAACCATGTAGCCTGTTGTTTTATTTAAACTTAGCAGTTGACTAAGTCGGTAAATAAGTGTATAGTTTCAAACTGATCTTTAACCCAGGGGAATGCCCTTAAACGTGCATTGATGAAATCAAATTGGTTAAATAACTTTTATATTATAAGTACAATTGTTGTGATCTCTTCATCGATAATTATTGCAGATGAATATGTTTTGCAACCAGGCGATGTCATTTCTATCAATGTAGTTGAACACCCCGAATTTTCTGGTCGCCATAAAATAAGGCCCGATGGCAGGATTAATTACCCGGTAATCGGTGAAATCGATGTAGCCACTCTTTCCCCGGCCCAGCTTGTCAAAATCATGCAAGGCAAACTCTCTTCTTATGTTAACAATCCAGTCGTTTCAGTTTCAATAGAAGCCTATTATGCCAATAAAATTTTTATTATAGGAGCAGTAACCCGTGCAGGTGAGTACGAAATTTATGATCCAATTGATTTGATGAAAGCATTGGCCATGTGCGGAGGTTTGAAAAATTCTAAAGTCAAATTCATTAAAATCATCCGAAACGATGGTTCAATAATAACTGCAAGCATGAAAGAGATCTGGGAGGCTTCTTCAAAATATGACAATAACAAATATTTACTCTATCCTGGTGACACAATGTTTGTACCGGAAACAACTAAAATACCTTGGTTGGTGATTAGCACGATCTTGACTATTGTCAGCTTGTCTTTTCAAATTGTGTTAACCATAAGCAACCTGAGTTCCAGGTAGAAAAATTGCAGTTTTTTAACTAAACAGCTTATGAAAGAACCGATAATTATCTCAATAGGCGGAGGAAAAGGCGGCGTCGGTAAAAGCACTGTATCTGCAAATATCGGCACAGCTCTTTCGCAAAAAGGTTTTAGCGTCGGATTTATTGATGCAGATCTTGGCGGTGCTAATCTGCATCTGTGCCTGGGGGTAAAACGTCCCCGTACAGGCCTGCAGGACTTTATAAAGGGCAACTGTAAAAGCCTTAAGGATGTAGCGGTTCCCACTCTTGTGGAAAATAGCTGGTTAATAAGCGGAGCCAGTGATATTCTGGAACTTGCCAATCCAAATTTTGCTCAAAAACAAAAGATCATAAATAATCTGAAAAAACTTGATGCAGATTATATTCTGGTGGATCTGGGTGCCGGCAGCAGCTTTCATGTAACTGATTTCTTTGCAGCCTTTCCTTTTGGAATCGTTGTTACCGATGGATTACCCACTTCTATTGAAAACGCCTATGGTTATCTGAAAAATGGAATCATCAGAGGCATGGTCCGGTTATTTCCCGGAAAAACTGAGCTTCAAAACCTAATAAGAAACTTCTCCGATCCTAAAAGTAAAAAGGAATTTACTACCGTAAACGATCTGCTCAATCACCTCAATAACGATTACTCAAAGGAAATTTTATTACTAAAAGAGTGGCTTCATAAACGTCGTAGTTTTCTGGTTCTTAACATGGTCAAAACTGCAGATGATATAAAAATCGGAACCCGTTTCGCAGAAATGGTGAAAAAATATCTCGCCATCAATCTTTACTATATCGGGTATATCATATTTACACCGGAAATCAGGGCATCTATAAAAGAGATGCGACCCTTTATGCTTAAAGATCAACCTTCCAGAATCCGTGATTGTTTCGAAGCGATTTCACAAAACTTAATCTCAATTACCAGGGGGACAGTCTGATGGGGTACCTGAGTTATTGGCAACTGAAAGAAAATCCATTCGAAGAGCTCTGCGATACCAGATTTTTCTTTGAAAGTGATGATCACCGGGAAGCTCTTGATCGTCTTCTTTACCTGATAAGAGATCGTAATATGTGTATGGGACTTCTCACCGGTGAAGTCGGCTCAGGAAAAACCATCACCAAAAATGTACTTATCAACTCCCTTCCAAGCCAGAATTTTGAAGTCATAGATTTTGACTACTGTAATTTCTGTTTTAACGATCTTCTTTTCGATATAGTGCAGAGGATAACTTTTAAAGATGCCCGCCTCTCACTCATTGAAGAGATGGAAGCCCCATCACGTAACGATAAATATCAGCTTTATCAGCTTTTTAAAAAAAAGCTGGAGGTACTTCTATATGAAGAAAAACGGCATCTGGTACTGATATTTGATGAGGCCCAGCAAATAGAGGAAAATGTGTTGGACGAGCTCAAGAATCTGACTAACAATTTTTCCAGAACAGAAAACTTTCTTACCATCTTTTTTGTAGGTCAACCAGAACTGCGGGAAAAGATCAGAAGGCTCAAACAGGTAGACCAGCGTATATTTCTCCGCTTTCATCTTAATAATCTGGATTACAATGGCACTTTGAGATATATCCAACATCGTTTACGTGTGGCAGGTTTGGAAAAGGGTACTGTTTTTACCAGTCAGGGACAGGAGATGATTTTCCGCAGCACCGCAGGTGTTCCCAGAGAAATAAACCGGCTCTGTAAATTAGCTTTGAATTACGGGTTTGCGCAGAATCTAAAGGAAATCTCCAGTGAAGAGATCCAGATAATTATTGATGATCTGCAGGAACATTCCTAATGGCAAAAAAAAAATTCAGCCTCAGTGCTATACTTCAAAAAATTAATGAGGAAAAAGGTCCTGAAGAAATACCAATTCAGAACCCATCTACTGACACCGATATCGATTTTTCCAGAGATAACCGGAAGCAGACTTCTCCATCCCCTGATACAGATCAGACTATCTCCTCCGATACTGATTTACCGCCACAGCCATTACTAAGTACTCATAAATTGCAACCTACACCAGATAAAACCAGTTTTTCATCAGATAAACCTCATTTCTCCAGATATAGCTATAAACCTGAAGTCATTAAGCAGACTGCCAGACATTCCGATCACTTACCTCCTGTTTCACCATCTTTCTCCTCAGGCAATGCTTTTACAGAAGAGCAGGAGGAAGAAGTATTTGACATATTCAAATATGTGGCGATTATTATCAGAAGACGTAATATCGTTTTGGCGGTTATGCTGCTAATGACATTGTTATCTGTTTACAAATATTTATCCGGTGACAAATATTATATCGCTAATGCCCGTCTCCTTTTCCGCCCTGGTGATCAGGAAATGATCGGTGATGTAAACCTGTACCGTTATTATATAGACCGGGACAAAGTTTTCAGTACTCATCTTGAACTGCTTAAATCTCACACAGTCCTGAGTATGGTATCGGCAAACCTGGATAATAGAATCACTGAATCATACATAAAGTCTAATCTGACTTTAAAACAAGGGGAAACTGAGGGGAACAAAAATGATATAATCGAACTCTCATTCAAATATTTGAATCCCGATACCGCACGGGATGTTCTCAACGAACTCTGCAAAACCTATATCGATTATCGTCGCGAAGTCAATGCACAGGAATTAACCCGCCTTATATTTAAATTTGAAACCCAGATCTCCAAGCTGCAGAATGAACTTGATTCCAAAGAAAACAGCCTGCGTAATTTCAAAGAAGAAAATCAGATGGTTCAACTATCAAGCGAAACCAATCTGATTGTGTCAAAGCTCTCGGAGATGGAGCTGGCTTTGCAGAAAACCCAGTTGTCACTTCTGGAAAGCAAAGAAAGACTTTCTGCTCTAAACTCTCAGATTGAACTCCAAGACCAGGATATAATACAGTCAATAACCTACCAGGATCCTCTTCAGACTAAAATTGCCGATCTGGAACTGGAACTCAATGCTTCCACTGCAGAATACAGTGCAGAACATTTCAAAGTAAAAATGCTTAAACAGCAGATTGAGAATCTTAAATCTGCTGCAATTGACAGCATCTCAAAAGAGGCAGCCAGTAAGACTTTGGTGAAAAATCCCATCAGGCAGGCTCTTCTTCAGGATCTGATCAATCTGACAATAGAAAAGGCTGCATTGGAGGCCAAACGGATTGCCCAGGAGCAGATCATCGAGAAATTAAGTAAAGATCTGCTGCAACTTCCCTCACTTGAGCAAAAGTATGCCAATCTTCAACGGGAAACCGAATCACTGATACAAACCCTGCGGCTTCTTAAAGGCAAATATGAGGAAGCCAAGATCAAACGTGACTCTCAGGAATCGGATCTTAAGCTTCTTGAACTGGCTAGAACCCCCGAAACTGCCATCTCTAATGTTAAGTTCTCCAATATTATTGTGGGTATCCTGATTGGGTTGATCCTGGGGATCGCTCTGGTTTTTCTGATCGAATATCTTGACCAGAGTCTTAAAGATCCTTCTGATGTTGAAAAAGAGCTGGAATTGCCCCTTTTAGGAGTCGTTCCTTTGATAGAAGCAGAACAGGCTCTGATAGAGCAATCGACAGATTTGACAAAAAGCATTCTCGAGCCTTTCAGAGCTCTGCGTGCCAATCTAAAGCACATCGCCTCCACACACGAGCTTAAAACTTTTATGATTTGCAGTGCAGTCAAAGGAGAAGGGAAAACCACTCTTGCGGCTAATCTGGCAATTACTTTTGCCCTCGATGGAAAATCAGTCATCCTTATAGATGCAGACCTTCGCCGCTCTCAGATGCATTCGCTCTTTTCCATTCCCAAACAAATCGGGCTCGCTGATTACCTTATGGGAACAGCAACTGTCGAACAGATCATAAAACCAACCCCCTATCCCAAGCTTTTCGTGATAACTTCAGGTGAACGTCCTCATAACCCTTCAGAACTTCTGGGAACCATCCGGTTTGATCAATTGATAGAGGAACTCAAAGCCAAAGCCTCAATTATCATATTCGATTCGCCGGCTCTTCTTCCGGTCAGCGATACCTTGACCATGGCTCCTAAAATAGATTGCTGTGTGATTGTAACCAGAGCTTTATGGACTCCCCTGAAAGCTGCCAAACAAGCTAAAAATCAACTCAGCCGAATTGGATGCCATCTTTTTGGAGGCATTTTCAATGGAGTCTCTCATGGTAAAAACTACTATCCCTACTACTACGGTTATTATGGGTATTACTCATACAAATACAGCTATGAGGAAGATAACGATAAATCTGGCTTCTCAATTCGAAAGTTGGGGCTGAAACTTGAAAGCAAACTTAAAAATAAGATCACCTCTATACTTTTTGCTTTTCCCAAATATATTATGGCGCTCAGCCAGCTAATCAGATCTCTTTTCAGAAAAAAAAGGTTCTGGATCCTTCTGCTGTTTCTTCTTACCATAACAGGTATGAGAATATGGTATCAGGCTAATTATAAGCAACCGGTAGATTCCATCAAATATCTTGGAATCGGTGATTCCGAAAACTATCAGGAAAGTGCTATAGATGAAAGTTCATCCGATATGGCTTTACCCAGAAATAATCAGTATGTCAATAATAGATCTGTGTTAACAGATAAAGAAACAGATACAGCCAGCCTTAAAGATAGTCTTAATCTGTGGCTCAAAGCAAAATCAGACAAAGACATCGAAAAATTTCTATCTTTTTATGATGATTCACTTTTTGAGTTTCCAGGTGGTTCAATCCAGCAGTGGAGGCAGAAAGTCATGGAGCAGTTTTCAAAGCAGAAAAGTGGATACAGTTTTAAGGTGGCAAAGACATTCTTTAATAGAAGTGGCAAAAATTACCAGGAAGTTTCTCTTGACCTGATGGAGATTTCCGGAAACGATACTCTTTTTCATTCCATTACTTCAATCTGGCATGCTGGTAAAAATGGCTGGAAAATCATCAGAGAAAAAACTGTGACTAACAGTAAATTTTAACCTGATCAGGACAATTTAGGCTTAGGATCGCAGGTATCCATGTCGGCAAAATTAAGAATAAAAATCATTCACACAGCAGTTTATCTCTTACTTTCAGCAGCAATTTGCTGGCAGGGTTTTTACCTTTATAAGTATTCAAGATCAGCTCAAAGTGTCAAAGGATTAAGATCGTTAAGAGTAAAGGTCAATGGTAATGTTAGAAAACCAGGTGTTTACCTTGTCCCTGAAGGGACAACTCAGTTGGAAATCCTTAAAGTTGCCGGTATCCGCCCCACATCTGATCTTTCCACATTTCAATTGATCAAGCAGTTGGAAGAAAATGCCACTGTCAATGTAGAAACTCTTCAGAATGCAGTTGATATTAATTCAGACAGACTGTCAGCCCGTCTGGAATTTTATCTTGGAGAAATGAACATAATTGCCAGAGATGGACGTAATATTACTTTGCATGAGGGTATAGAGATTTCTGAAGGGTATAGAGTACTTACTGAAGCATCCACCCAGGCAGAAATCTCTGTTGGAGTAAATTCCAGAATTGATATGGATAATTTTGCAGAATTGACCTTTGACAAAATAGGTACAATGGAAAATAACCGCAGCACAGTCGAACTCTTCCAGAAATCAGGAGTGTGCTGGTATAGAATTATTTACTCACAAAAGAATTCTGAACTCTTTCGCATTCTTACTCCTCAGGCAGTATTAAGTGTAGGGGGCTCTGGAGCAGATTTTCTGGTTAATATTCAAAATGATCATATCCAGGTAAACCTGATTGATGGTCTGATTCTTTTAGAACGTACCGATAACAGTGAAGCAATTAACCTTATCTCAGGTCAATCTGCAAAGATCTACACAGATGGAAGACTTTTTGAGGTAAGTCGCCTCAGCAGTGATCTTGATGCCAACAAACTTTTTTCACAACTCAACCGTGAAAAAATTAATTACATGAACCGGCTCATGCCTTTTAGTTTTCTTTTCTGTGGACCTCCTGCCGTTTTCTATGTGATAAGTATTCAATATGAATCCGGTAATTTTCATCTGATTCGAGTCCCTTCAGAATTGCTCATCGAACAATTTTCCCGGGGTATCTCCACTATTGGCCAGGCATACCTTTATGGAGGGCCGGTTTTTGTAAGTACGATTCTGGAACGTATCCTCAACATTCGTATATCAAAATATTGCGTTTTTGACAAAAATGATTTAATACGCTCAGCCGGTGCTCTGGGTGGCATCCAAATCAATATTGATGAGAAAGCTGCATCTGCACTAAATATGGCTCCCGGAACTCAAAAACTTAACGGTCAACAACTTCTGCTCTTCATCTCACCTTCCATTTCAGGTGTCTACGATTGCCAAATTCGTCAGGCCCAACTGATTAAAAGTTTTTTTGAAGGGTTCAGAAATAAAAACATCACTCTTACAATACTATTGGCAGAGCAGATACTGACTAATACCGAAACTAATTTTTTGCCTTTCGAAGTGATGGAGCAATATGCTAAATTTAGTACTCAAAGCAACTGGAAATATAAAGAACACGATATTCCTGCTTACACTGTCAAAAGGGGATATCGGAATTGCTTTGAACCCATTCTGGAAAAATGCAGGGTGATGTTAAAAGACAATGAATAATCCATCAATCTTAATCATCGGATCTAATGGTCAGCTCGGCTCGGATATGGTTATGCTGAGTAAACAGGCCGGTTTTAACGTCTCAGAAATCGACTTTCCTCAAATTGATATTACAGATTCATCGATGACTGAGCGTTGTATCCTTGGTTTTAAGCCAGACTATATAATAAACTGTGCAGCATATACCGCTGTTGATGATTGTGAAACTCATCGGGAAAAGGCGTTTGCTGTTAATGCACTGGGAGCCCAAAACATTGCAATTTCTGCCAAAAAGACAGGTGCAGTTATGATTCATATAAGCACCGATTATGTTTTTGACGGGAAAAAAACTTCTCCTTATCTGGAGCATGATCAGACTGACCCTCTTACTGTATATGGCAAATCAAAACTGGAAGGTGAAAGACTGATTGCCCATAGTTGCGAAAAATATCAGATTTTTCGAATTGCCTGGCTTTATGGTATTTATGGAAATAATTTCGTGAAAACTATCAGAAATATCGCACAAAAGAAAATGCAGCAGAAACAGCCTCTTACCGTAGTTAATGACCAGTTTGGAACTCCTACCTACACCAGGGAGGTCTGTACCCAGGTCTTAAAGATGATAACTCAGCCATATTATGGAATTTTCCATTGCACTAATGAAGGGTATTGCAGTTGGTACGATTTTGCTCTGGAAATAATTAAAGCTGCAGCAATAGATGTAGAACTAGTTCCATGTACAACAGAGGATTTCCCCAGACCAGCCCCCCGCCCTCACTATAGTGTGCTGGAAAATGCTAATCTCAAAAGACTTAATATGAACATAATGAAAGACTGGAAGGAAGCATTCAAGAGTTTCCTGTTTGATGAATCAAAACACATATCAACCTAAATGTCAATGAAAGATAAATTATGAAAACAATCCTTGTTACTGGTGGCGCAGGTTTTATCGGATCTAATTTCGTGCACTTTCTTCTGGATTCCTCTTCCGGGTATAAAATAGTCAATCTGGATGCCTTAACCTATGCAGGTAATCCAGACAACCTCATCTCTCTTGAGAATAATCCGGGATATGAATTTGTTAAAGGAAGTATCGATGATTCCGCTCTGGTAACAGAGCTGTTCAACAATCATGATTTCGATGCAGTAGTACATTTTGCCGCTGAATCACATGTGGACAGAAGTATTACCGGACCGGAAGCTTTTGTAAAAACCAATGTGCTGGGAACGCAGATTCTGCTGCAAGCAGCAAAAAAAGCCTGGCAGGACCGATTCGATAAAAAAAGGTTTGTACATATATCCACCGATGAAGTCTATGGGAGTCTGGGACCAAGCGGATTTTTCACCGAAAAGACCCCGCTGGCACCTAATAGTCCCTATTCTGCATCTAAAGCTGGCAGTGATCTGCTGGTAAGAGCATTCTACGAAACTTATAACTTTCCGGCTCTGATCACCCGCTGTTCAAACAATTACGGTCCCTATCAGTTCCCTGAAAAGCTTATTCCTCTCACCATTACCAATGCTTTGCGGGATCTGCCATTACCAGTCTATGGTGATGGGAAGAATGTGAGAGACTGGCTTTTTGTCAATGATCATTGCGCCGCAATAAAACTGGTGCTGGAAAAAGGAACTCCTGGAAAGGTTTACAATATCGGGGGAAATAACGAATGGCACAATATTGACATTGTCAAACTAATTTGCGCAGAGCTGGGCAAACCAGAATCCCTGATTACCTTTGTTAAAGACCGGCTTGGCCATGACCGCCGCTACGCCATAGATGCCAGCTTTATTAAGAGTGAACTCGGATGGTCACCTTCAGTAACTTTTGAACAGGGTATCAAAAAAACCATCCAATGGTATCTGGACAATCAGTGGTGGTGGAATGCCATTTTGAAAACCTCAGCCTGAAGTCTGGGTGCTACTACCCTTCAGGGGTAATCATCCTGCTTCAGCTTCTTCCGAGCACACATTCCCCGGGTAATTATTTCCTTTGCTCCGGTTATTTTGCCATTGAAGAGGTTGAAGATTACTGATATCATCATTTCCTCCCAAAATAACCGGTTTTATATGATCAATCTCCCAACCGGTACCATTATTCTCATAAACTCTATACTGATTACGCTCTATCCAGGCACCGCAGCCATCTTTTCTTTTTTCGGAGGGATCAATTCCAGGCACTATCACCCCTTTGTTCCAAACCATCTGAATAATCTGCAAACTGAAAGGTTTACCCTCGACATCGGTTCCAGGTTTTCTAGACATCTGCACTATCCTCCCGTCTTTCACCTGCACACACATTCTCCTCTCATTAAAAAGCAATTCAAAGCAATATATATACCATAGCTACTCAGGTATTTAACCAAATAGCAGTTTAACCTAAAAACCGTAGTAGGTGACGATGAAGAACCGTAAGATATTGATGCAGAAAGGCTTGAAGTCCTTAAAGGTTTTATCTACTGGTGATAAGACCGAAAGGACTGAAAGCCTTTATGCGCAATAGATTACGTGTTATCCGCGTCGATCTACTGCAATTTTTAGGTTTAAGAAATCAGAAATAATATCTGACCACCAGAAAGCCCTGAAAAAACAATACGATTTTTCAAATGAGAATTTTTCGTTTGATATTAATTCTGATTAGTCATTAAATTGCTATTAATCCTTTTTTTCCTATTTGATATTGTTCATTTGTTTGTGCCTTGTGCCTGAGCAGCTTCCCCATACCTTTAGATTTCTTCTTTTGGCATTTATCTTGAGTGATATTTATACTGGCCACCTTCATCCACAGGGAGACAATTCTATGAAAATATCTATCTGCGTTTTCTTTTGTCTCTTTTTAGCGCTAAATCATAGCCTGGCAGAATATTTCGGAAGAAACAAAGTCCAATATGATAATTTCGATTTTAAAGTACTTAACACACAATCTTTCGATATCCATTTTTACACATCTGAACAGGCTGCAGTCAAAGAAGCTGCCATTCTGCTTGAAAGGTGGTATAACCGTTTCAAACTGATTTTCCAAAGACCTCTGCCCGATAATCAACCCATTCTCCTATACACAAATCATGCTGATTTTCAACAGACTAACGCCATAAACGAACTTCTCACCCAGGAAACCGGTGGGGTTACAGAAGGTTTCATGAACCGTATTGTATTGCCGCTTACCGGAGTCTATTCTGAAAATAACCACGTTCTTGGACACGAACTTGTTCATGCTTTTCAATACGATATCATGAAAAGCAGCAATACAGGAATCACCGGAAATAATCAAATCCCACTTTGGTTCATAGAAGGAATGTCCGAATATCTCACCATTGGCACCTTTGCTCCGCTTACCTCCATGTGGATGAGAGATGCGGTTCTTTTTGATGATGTTCCCTCAATTGAAATGGTTAGTAAAAACCCCTCCTATTTCCCTTATCGTTATGGACATGCTATATGGGCTTTCATTGCAGGTAATTTTGGTGATGATCTAATCAACCCTCTTTTCGAATCAGTTTTGCAGAATGGCTGGTATCAGGGATTTAAATTAACTTTGGGAATTCCGCTCGATTCCCTGTCAATAAACTGGAAGTCGGCTGTAGTTCAACATTTTAAAGATATGGTACAGAAGAGAAAAAAACCAGCCGAAACCGGTAATCAGATCATAGATAACTCTTCTATCAATCTTGCTCCGGTGTTAAGTCCCGACGGAAAACTCATTGCTTATTTTTCATCCAAAGATCTTTTCTCCATCGATCTGTTTATAGCTGATGTTGCAAGTGGTAAAATAAAAAATAAACTGGTCAACACTCAAACCGATGAGCACTTCGAAGCGCTCAGATTTACCAATTCCTCGGCAGCATGGTCTCCGGATGCAGAAAAAATTGCACTTCCTGTATTTAAAACAGGAGATAATGCGATAACCATTTACAACGTAAAAAAAGGTAAAGTTGAACAAACCCTTCAGTTTAAAGAATTGGGTGATATCTCCAGTGTTGCATGGTCACCCGATGGTAAAAAGCTTCTGCTTTCCGCTACAGAAAACGCTATATGTGATCTTTTCATCTATCACTTCCCCTCAAAAACACTGCAGAAACTTACTAACGACACCTATGCAGAACTTCAGCCATCCTGGGCTCCTGACGGTAATTCAATTCTATTTACCACTGACAAAGCCGATAATATCGGTCCGGATTCTCTTTCTTATATTCCCCCACGAATCGCACTTTTCAACCTGACAGACAGTTCTATTAATTATCTCTCCATAGCAAAATGGGCTAAACACATCGACCCACATTTTTCTCCCGATGGTCAATATATCTATTTTATTTCAGATCCTGATGGTTTCAGCAATATCTACTGCTATTCTCTTCAATCCTTTAAATTTTTTAAAATCACCGATATCGCTACCGGGGTAAGCGGACTCACTGAACTGGCTCCGGCCCTTTCTGTAGCATCAAAAAATGGAATGCTGGCATTCAGCGTCTTTGAAAGATCCAGTTACAGAATCAACACTTTGGAGCCTCACCCCCCTAAAGAAGAGTATATAGTTTCATCCAAAGATGATTACTTCAGAAACATAAAACTTCCCCCGGTCTCTGGTAAAACTCCCATAGTGGATGCCTATCTTGAAAATCCAGTTGAAGGTCTGGTTTCCGATTCATCTTTCTCGGTGCTTAACTATAACCCCAGACTTCGTCTTTTATATGTCGGTAACCTAGTGGTAGGAGCTGCAGCAAACCCCCTTGGTGTGGGGTTTGCCGGTGGTGTTTCATTTCTTTTCACAGATCTTCTGGGAGATCACATTCTGGGACTTAGTGCCCAAATAAACGGAGGGATCAGAGACTTTGGTGCTGAAGCATTTTACCTTAACCAGAAAAAACGTCCCAACTGGGGATTTGTTCTCAGTCGAATCCCTTATATGGCCACCGTTGCCAAAGTCCGTAACGACACCACCATGATTAATGGAGAAATCATGGATGCCCAGAAAGTTACCCTGACCGATCAAAGAATGTACGATAACCAGATCTACTCTATCCTGCAGTTTCCTTTTTCAAGCAGCCGCAGAATGGAATTTACTGCCGGCTTTGGAAGAATCAGCTATGATTATCGTTCCGAAGAGATCAGTGTTATTAATAACCGCATAGTCAGACGTCAGGATCTTGTCACCGAAGAACCTGTCGCTCTGAACATGTTCTTGTCATCACTTGCCTATGTCGGGGATTTTTCCTATTTCGGATTCACCGGGCCGGTTACCGGGCGCCGCTTCCGTCTGGAATATCAGCAAACAACCGGATCACTTCTTTTTGGAACTGTTCTGGCAGACTATCGGCAATACTTTCTTTTTAATCCTTTAACTCTTGCATTCCGCTTTTTACACTATGGACGATACCTTCGGGATTCTCAGGATTACAGACTCTCGGAATTGTTTGTTGGAAACGAAGCCTGGATCAGAGGCTACAGCTATTACTCCTATGATCTGGCAAAATGTTCTGAAGAGGGTGATGAGGAGAATTGTCCAGAATTCAACCGTCTTCTAGGCTCAAGAATCGGGGTCATCAATATCGAGCTTCGCCTTCCGCTATTAGGCACTCAACAGTTTGGTCTTCTTAATTTCCCCTATCTGCCAACCGATCTGGTGGCTTTTCTGGATGGCGGTGTTGCCTGGAGCAAAAATTCCCATCCCATTCCGGAGCTAAATGCCAAAACGAAAGAACGGGTTCCGGTATTTAGTGTAGGAGCAGCGACCAGATTCAATCTCTTTGGACTTCTGGTCTTACAAATCTACGCAGCATACCCATTCCAAAGAAATGATTTAAACTGGAGCTGGGGCTTTTTTCTGGCTCCGGGATGGTGAGGTGAGGCACCAAAATCACGATTCTTAAATTCCAAACAAATTTCAAATTACAATAATCAAATTCTAAACAGAAACAGGAATAGGAAAATTCCGAAATTCGAAACAGGATAGGGAATTAAATTCCTGTTGGAATTATGATTAATTAGTTTGGTGTGAACCCAAACTCGGAAATACTTACAGAACAGAAATTGCATGTGTACTCAAGCTCGGAATTACTTACAAGGCTGCCGCTAAGCGCCTTTCTATTTTCGTTATCTGGACCGTAGTCCTCATTTAATACCTGAATGTATTTTCCAATTTTTGAAACTTTAGGAGCAATATGTTTGAAATTACCACTGAAACATCATTCTCTGCTGCACACCGACTAAAAAATTACCAGGGGCCCTGTGAAAATCTTCATGGGCACAACTGGTTAGTAAAAGCAACCGTAAGATGTGCAGAACTGGATATCGCAGGAATAGGTATCGATTTCAAGATCCTTAAAAAGCATCTCAAAACAATCGTTAATCAGTTTGATCACAAAGACCTCAATGAAGTACTTGATGTGAATCCTTCATCAGAAAACATCGCACGGTTCATTTTCGAGCAGCTCAAAATTGCTTTGGCCGATTCCAAAGGGACCGTTGTCAGAATCGAAGTGCAGGAAACTCCAGGTAATGCAGCCGTCTATTATGAATAAATTGAATGTATGCGAGATTTTTAAAAGCATACAGGGAGAGTCCACCTTCAGCGGCTTAGTCTGTTCCTTTGTGCGACTTACCGGATGCAATCTAAGGTGCAGCTATTGTGACACCACTTACGCATTCACCGAAGGAAATGAGTTCACTATAGAAGAGATTGTACAATCGGTTTTAAAGCACAAAACCAGATTAGTCCAAATCACCGGAGGAGAACCACTGATCCAGAAAAACACACCCGATCTTTGCCAGAGATTTCTTGAGCTGGGCTACACAGTTCTGGTCGAAACTAATGGAAGCTGTGATATTGGGGTTATCTCCGCGGATTGTCATCGTATTGTGGATGTAAAATGTCCGGATAGCGGTATGAGAGATTCCTTTCTTGTAAGCAATCTGGCAATGCTTACCCGCAAAGACGAGCTTAAATATGTAATATCAGGCAAATCGGATTTTGATTGGGCACTTAGGCATATCTACCAACATAAACTGCAATCTTATACCATAAATTTTTCACCGAACATGAATTGTATTTCTGCTCAGAATCTGGCAGAGTGGATCCTTGAGCACAATGCGCCTGTACGGCTAAATGTTCAATTACACAAACTAATCTGGGGTGAGCGCAGAGGAGTCTGAAAAATGAGAAAAGCGGTTGTACTGGTCAGCGGTGGTCTGGATTCTGCAACCTGTTGTGGATTTGCCAGAAAAGATGGTTTTGAGATCTATGCTATGAGTTTCTACTATGGGCAACGTCATCAGGTGGAACTTGAGAGTGCCAGAAAAGTGGCCTCCTTTTTCGATGCGAAGGAGCACAGGATAATCAACATCGATCTGAGAGCTTTTGGTGGAAGTTCTCTCACCTCTGATATGGATGTTCCCAAAAACCGTTTCCCCAGAGGTGAAAACTCAATGTCAAAAGAAGTTAGCTCTGGGGCTCACCATCAAACCCCTGAAGAAATCCCCAACACCTATGTACCAGCAAGAAACACTATTTTCCTTTCCTACGCCCTTGGGTGGGCAGAGGTTATAGACTGCAATGACATCTTTATCGGTGTAAATGCCGTAGATTATTCTGGATACCCTGACTGCAGACCCCAGTTTATCGATGCATTTGAGAAAATGGCAAACCTGGCCACTAAAGCTGCAGTAGAAAACAAAAAGATAACAATCCACACACCTCTAATTTCTCTGACCAAGGCACAAATAATAAAGGCCGGCATTTCTATGAACATAGATTACAGTATTACTCACAGTTGCTATGATCCATCACCGGACGGACTTGCCTGTGGAAGCTGTGACAGTTGTATCATAAGGAAAAATGGATTTTTGGATGCCGGTGTGAAAGATCCTACTCATTACCAGGAATAAAGTTTTATGAATACTACCGAAGAACTTTCCAGAACTGCAGGTAAATTCCTGATAGAAAACAAACTCAAACTCTCTGTGGCAGAATCCTGCACCGGAGGACTTCTAGGAGCTTCATTGACTGATATTGCAGGATCATCAGCATACTTCCGGGGCGGTGTTATCGCCTATGACAACCAGATAAAACATCAGTTGCTAGGTGTGGATGAACAGATTCTTGAAAGGTATGGTGCTGTCAGTGATCACACAGTAATTGCCATGGTTAAAGGTGTTTGTAAACTTTTTAATACTGAATGTGCAATTTCGGTTTCAGGAATAGCTGGCCCGGATGGTGGCACAGCTCAGAAACCGGTAGGCCTGGTCTATATAGGAATAGCAGTGGGTGACAGAATCGAAAGTATCAGGAATATTTTTTCAGGAAACCGCCAGCAGATAAGATCTCAGGCAGTAAAAACTTCATTAGAGCAGTTCCTGCGTATCGCTTATCAACCCAAATAGTTATCTGAAGCAAGAAGAGCGGGTTAACAAAGATTAAATATCCTTCTGTTTTTTGGCAAGCCATGCCAGAAGAAGATAAATTGCAGCAGTCCAGATTACCAGCATCAGGGAAGATTGTCCCCGAAGCCAGCTTTTTATTCCCCGATAGATCACCTGTGAGAGGAATCCATATCCTGCACTGCATAGAACAATAAACAAAAGATAACGAAAAAACCAGTGCAGACTTTTTGTAATGTGTCTGAAAAGGCTATTTATTGATGGTCCTGCAATAACCAGAGTAACTGCAGTTATCCCAAAGCACACTTCCTGCATATGTGCACGGATATATTTGGCAAGCGATATTATGTATTGATCTATCATCACAGATAAGAACGGATGAGTTGATAGCCTCCCAATATCAGAAAGAGACTGATATTGGCAAATACACCGGCCAGGACGTCATCCATGGTGACTCCCACACCGCCATCAAGTTCCTGCATGTTATTAATCGGAAAAGGTTTTATGATATCAAAAAACCGGAAAAGAAGAAAACCTACTAATAGTGTTTTAAAAGAAATTGGAATCATGAAAAATGTAATTACCTGTCCTGCCACTTCATCGATTATTATCTCCGAAGGATCATCTTTGCCAAAAACTGCCTTGCATTGGGAAGAAAGAAAGATGCTGATGGCTACCAGCATAAAAATACCTCCCCAGTAAAGAGGCAGTCTTTCAGGACAATGCAGATCACCTATTATAGAATGAATATACCACAACCCGCCAACAGCAGCCAGTGATCCTATCGTTCCGGATGCAAAGGGAAAGTAGCCCAGAAAGAATAGACTGGCTCCAATCTTACGTATCCAGTATATCAAAGTTCGATTATTATTGTTCTTCTCCATATATTATATCGGTCCGTTCATTAAGTGCCTGCCCAAGTGTGATCTGATCGGCATATTCCAGTTCCATTCCGGCAGGTAACCCTCTGGCCAGCCTGGTCACCCTCAGATTCTTCTTTTTAAAGAGCCTGGCAAGATAAAGTGCAGTAGTTTCTGCATCGGCGCTGCTGCCAAGGGCAAGAATCAACTCTTCAGGTGTTTCTGATTCTATCCTTTCTCCCAGCTCGACTATCTTTAGCTTGTCAATTCCAATACCATTAAGAGGCGAAAGAACTCCGCCAAGAACATGATAAACTCCACGGTATCTGCCGGATTTTTCGATAGCGAATATGTCGGCCGGCTTTTCAACAACACAAATGTGGCTTTTATCTCTTTGCGTTGATTGACAGATAGAGCAAAGTTCCTGTTCGCTGAAATTAAAGCATATTTTGCATCTGGTAAGTTTTTTGCGAACTTCTATTATCGTCTTCCCTAAAGCTATAGCATCCTCTTCTGGTTGTTCCATCAGATGAAGCGCAAGCCGCCAGGCACTTTTAGGCCCGATAGTGGGAAGACGGCATAAAGCATTTACCAGTTCCTCCAAGGGATTGTTCATAAACCGGGAATGTTCAATCCATTGGTGATACTGCCAAAAGTTGAATCAGACATCTCTTTTATTTTTTCCATTGCATTTGAATGCGCAGCCACAATCAGATCTTCAAGCAATTCCACATCTTTGGGATCTACCACTTCCGGATTGATCTTTATGGAAACAAGCTGGTTGGCTCCATTAAGAACCACCTTTACCATACCACCTCCGGCACTGCCCTCAACTTCTTTTTTCTGAAGATCCTCCTGTGCTTTCATCACCTGAGCCTGGACCTTTTGAGCTTGCTTTAACAGCTTGTTGATATTTTTTGACATTTTTTTGTCTCCTTAACTACAGAATTTCTCCATCAAAAATCTCCAGTATAGTTTTAATGATTGGTTCTTTCTCTATCTGGTCATCTATCGTTGACGGAATATTGGCGATTTGCTTAATATAATTAGTATTTTCCTGTTTTGCTGCATTAACATCAAGGATTATCTCCAGATCCAGTTGATGACCTGTAAACTGCTGAAGCAAACGTATTATTTCATTTCGGTTCTGTCTTTTCGACACTTCCAGATATTGGAAGCGATAATCTGCGCAAAAATTCAGTTTAATTACATCAGATGAAATAGAGCCGATACTAGCCAAAGAAAGAAATGAGCCCAAGTTTGGATGCTCTTTCAACAGAAGCTCAAGAAAATCAGTCCACCTATCTCTAAGATTCTCTAACGGTACAATCGGTACAGAAGCATTTTGCTGCGCTACAGCGTCATTTCCAGCTTCGTTAAATTCTTCTACTATGCAATTATTCTGTACTGAGGATAGGGGCTCAGAGTCAGGCTGAGAAAGAACCGGGTCGGTTTCTATTTCAGGTTGATTTTTTTTTTGAATCCGAATAATTATTCGGACTTTCGATGTTTACTGTTGACGTATTCTGCGGATCCCCCAGAGCTTTTATTAATTGTTCAACAGAAACAGTACTGTCCATATAGGTTAGCTTTAATAGCATCAATTCTGCAACGAATCTGGGAAATGCACTCCATTTGAGATCATACTCTGCCTTTTTGATTATTTCGGACATCCTGAGCAGATCTCCTTCAGAAAATCTTTTGGCAGAAGCTTCGAATTTCTGTATAGTATCAGCTTCCAGTTCTATTCCTCTGCTCTCCAGTGCACCTGGGATCCTGGCAAAAAGCAGATTGCGCACATGTTCCTGAAGTCCCTGGATAAACTCTTGAAGATCAAATCCCTGAACCAACACTTCCTGAATAAGTTTAAGCGCGGGTGCCGCATTTTTTTCTGCAACGGCATCCATTACTCGCTCAAAAACCTCCATTCCCACCAGCCCAAGAACCGAACGGACCTCTTTTTCTGTGAGATTTTCTCTGCAAAAGGAGTATACCTGATCAAGAAGACTCAAAGCATCTCGCATGCTTCCTTCTGCCTTCCTGGCAACCAGCATAAGTGCAGAGCGCTCAAAATTGATCTTTTCGGCAGTGCAGATATAAATCAAACGTTCCAGAATCTTTTCCGCTCCTATTCTGCGAAAATCGTATCTTTGACATCTGGAATGAATTGTCTGAGGAATTTTCTGGGGTTCAGTGGTGGCGAAAATGAAAATTACATTTTTCGGAGGTTCTTCCAAAGTCTTTAAAAGCGCATTGAAAGCGGGCTTTGAAAGCATGTGTACTTCATCGATAACAAATATCCGGTATTTTCCACTCATCGATGAATAGCCGATGTTATCTCGTAATTCTCTTATATCATCAACTGAATTATTGGATGCGCCATCGATTTCCAGCACATCAAAACTTGCCCCGCTTAAAACATCTTTGCAAGATGTACACACGCCACAGGGATTGGGAGTTGGTCCCTTTTCACAATTTAGAGCCCTTGCCAAAATCCTGGCAGAAGTGGTTTTTCCAACTCCCCGAGTACCGGTAAAGATAAAAGCATGAGCCACCCGGTTTTTTTCGATTGCTTTTTTGAGAGTATCGGTGATATGTTCCTGACCGATAACATCATCGAAAGTAAGGGGACGCCATTTTCGGGCAAAGACTAAATAACTCATAAGAATATTTTTCTAATAAAAAGGGCCAAGTTTACCTGCGGCACACCAAGTATCTGCTTACCGTTGCTCCCTTCCAGGCCTGGCGGGGTTCACAGCCTTTAGTTGCGCAGGGCCTGGCCCATAAAATAATAATAGAATTTCGGATATTTGATTTTAGATTTATCGGAATAAGAATTTCACATCCTTTTGATTTATAATAATAAGAACAGGAAATTACAGGTTTGTTCAATTTTTGATTTAAATGATCAGCTACTTTAAAATAAATTACGATTTTTCTTTCTTTATATTTTGCTGCTTTTTATTGAAGAAACCAGGATTGAGATTATTTGATCGGTTTCATTGAGGAGAGA
>CAYYNL010000016.1:0-38043 GCA_964472925.1 uncultured Fibrobacter sp.
AACGTTTATAGGAATCAGAACGATAATCTGTAATATAGAAACCACTTCCCTTGAATAAAAAACCGGCACCGGGAGAGAAGAGCCGTTTTACCAAACCACCACAACCTGGTTTTTTGCAAGATGTTAATGGTTCTGCATTGATACTCTGGAACTCTTCAAAGACAAGACCACATTTCTGACATTTATACTCGTATGTCGGCATACTCAGTTACTCCTTTAATACCAACAAAAGATTTACGCATTAAATACCGGTGTATTCAGGTTTTGAAAAATAATAACTTTTAAAAGAATAAGCAATTATCTGCCGGATAATGGTTCTGCAAAAAGATCATAGTCTGAAGCTCCAATGATTTTTACACTGGAAATAGTGCCTGGGATAAAATCTCCGCTGGTCAGAAGTACTTTCCCGTCTACTTCAGGGGCATCAGATTGAGATCTGGCTTCAAAATTAAAAGCAGGATCATCACTAATATCATCGATTATAACTTCCAGAGTTGAACCAATTTTGGATTCCAGGATTTCTCGACTTATCTCTCTTTGCACTAACATCAGCTCTTCACACCTTTTTATGGCAGTAGTAATTCTAGGCCGCGGTTTTAATTCAAAGGCTTTTGTTCCCTGCTCAGCGGAGAATGGAAAAACACCCAGCTTGTCAAAGCGGGCAAATTCTATAAAGCTCAATAATTCCTTGAAATGAGCATTTGTTTCACCTGGAAAGCCCAGGATAAAAGAGCTTCGGATCGAAGCATCTGGTACTATCGTTCTGATTTGTTCTATCAGTTTGTAGATTTCTTTTGTTAAAGGAGTTCTGTTCATGGAACGAAGTATCGGTTCTGAGATATGCTGCAATGGAATATCAAAATAGGAGCAGATACGTGGCTCTCTGGCTATCAGTTCGAGAAGGTTTTTGTCAACATATCTGGGATGCAGATACATGCAGCGGATCCAGGGAAATTCGGTTTTAACTAACATTTGCTCGAGTAGAGAGGTAAGGGAACTGCCGCAGTCTCTTCCAAAGAAAGAGGTATCCTGAGCAACTATAATCAGCTCCTTTACACCACTTTGATAGAGCCATTTCGCTTCATTGATTATTTCCCGGGTTTCTCTGCTGACAAAAGGGCCTCGTATAGATGGAATGACGCAGAAAGTACAACCATGTGAGCAACCTTCCGCGATTTTTAAATATTGAGTAGCCTGCAGGCCGGAAAGTTCTCTTTTGAAAGTTGACGGTTTCATCTGTTTGTAAAGATTACTGAGCATTTGCTGCCAGTCGTTGACACCGACCCACAAGTCAACTTCAGGGAATTTTTCTGCAACTTGTTTTCTATATCTTTGTGAAAAACAGCCGCTGACAATCAGGGTTTTACACTGTCCGGTCTTTTTTAGGGATGCAGCTTCAAGAATATTGTCAATTGCCTCCTCCTGAGCTTCTCTGATGAAGGCACAGGTGTTTACAATTATTATATCGGCAATCTGAGGATTTTTTGTCAGTTCAAAACCGGCGGATCTGAAAAGGTACAGAATCCTTTCACCATCGATAAGGTTTTTACTGCAACCAAGGTTATATATTGCTACTAGTGACATAAATAAAGAGGGGTTTTGCGATTGCAAAACCCCGAATTCCTATATTGGTTAGAGTTAAATTGAAATCACCATTCATCATCCAGGGGAACATCTTGAGTCTGGGCTGGTGATGATGAAGTGCCCGTATTTGCTGGTGCAGGTTCGGCAGGTGGAAGGGAAGGAGCAGGAGTTACCGAAGGTGGCGGTGGGTAACTTACAGTCTGGCTATTCTGATTTGGTGCTGGTGAACTGTTTACAGCAGGATCACTTTGATTCGAAACAGGTGCATAGGTTTCAACAGGAGTGCTTTGTTCGGGAGCTGATGGATAAGTCTGATAACTTTGATAAGATGAAGCATTGTTGAAATTGGATGTCGGGGTAGTTTCTCCAAAACCGCTTCCCTCAATTCCGATATTGTCATTAGATTTATTATCTACCCAGAATTCATAACCTAAGGATTTTAATGTTCCATTTCCGAAATCTCTGGCAGCAGAGACTTGTGCAAAACGTCCTATACGTACTCTGTAATAAGTACCGAAAAGCTCAGGGGTGGGGTTTTGTACTTCAGCCACATAAGCAGGATATCCTTTAGCTTTCAGCTTTTCAACCAGTTGCTCCGCTATAGTACGGGACGCAACGGTTGAAATCTGCACAACGTATCTTCCATTGCTGGAGAATTGAGGTTGTTCTGTTGAGGAAGCCGTTTTGTCGTAGATGGAAGATTCCTGCTTTGAAGAACTGGTGGAAGTTGATGATTCAGGAGAGCCAGTGTCTTCCTTATAAAACTCCTCGAAGATATCTGCAGTCGAAGACTGTGATTGATGAGTGTTTTTTGAAGATAGTGAAAATTCTGTGTCACTTTGTTCTTTTTTCTTTGCACAGCCCATAATAACCACGACCAAAAGAATTCCGGCAAGGAGCTTTCCGCGAAGCATCGATCCTCCTTTATAATGTCAACTTGACCGCTCTGCAGTATTTCAGTTTAATTACCAGATACTAAAATTACAATATTGGGAAAATTATTTCCATCAAAATTTCAATGATTTATGCTTACTGGATAAACGTCTTATTGATAGTATTAATTTTCATTTCAAATCAAGGGAATCTTCATTACGTTTATTTTAGGGAAAAAATTGCTCCATATTCAGATCTTTCAGAAATTCTCTGCCGATCTCTATTATTACTGTGTTTTTTAATTCCGGATCATTTATAGGACAATCACTAAATATGATCAGCAAAACATAAGCCTGAAAGAGTAGCTATAGCACTCCTTTGGTCGAAGGAAGCAAATCATAAGATCGGGGGTTAATACTGCAAGCTTCAGAAAGTGCTTTGGCAAAAGCCTTGAAAATTGCCTCGATTGCATGATGAGTATTTCGGCAACGGATCAAATCAACATGAATTGTGCATCGTGAGTGATCGGTAAAGGCTTTGAAAAAATCGTGTATAAGGTCGCAATCAAAATTTCCAATCTGCCGATCGTGCAGTTCTACTTCATAGACAAGATTAGGTCTTCCGGCAATATCCAGACAGACTCTTGCCAGGGATTCATCCATTGGAACATAGCTGAATGCATATCTTTTTATTCCTTTGCAATCACCCAGGGCTTTCTGTAAAGCCATACCAAGAGAGATACCTGTGTCTTCCACACTATGGTGATAATCCACTTCAGTATCTCCTTTACAGCTTAACTTCAGATCAAACAGGCCATGCCTGGAAAAAAGAGAAAGCATGTGATCTAAAAAGCCATTTCCACTTGTGATATCATATTTGCCACTGCCGTCTAGGTTTATTTCAACTGTAATATCGGTTTCATTTGTCTTTCGGTTGATAACTGCTGTTCTGCACATCTTCATAGCCTTATCCATAAATTACCCGCCAATAACTTAACTTTTAGCTAAATCGCACACTTATTTGACATGTCTCGCTTCAATCCTTTTGTTTATCAGTTCAGAAGTTTTCGGCCATAGATTACAGGTAAATATACTCTTCTTATTCTCCATAGCACTTAGAAGAGTTAAAAAACTTCTGGACCGATAGCCTGAAGGGCTCTATGTGATTCATGTCAAAGAATCGCCTGAATCAGGTTTTATAATGATCTTTTATTTGTTGTACGATATTGGTGATTTTTTTTTCCAGTTCATTAAGTTCAAGCAGCAGATACACTATCAGGAACAAAATTCCAAAAATTGCCAGAATGAAAAAGAATGTCCACATGAGTTTATTCCAGGTTTTAAATCTGTAAAATATTAAAGGGAACCGTTAAAAAAAAGTGAGTTAAAGTTTTTTTCAAGCTGCAATTGAAGCCTGTTACTTTCCCAGTCAAGAAGCTTCGCAAGTTCACCTGCGGTATATATAAGAAAGGCAGGACAGTTCTTTTTTCCCCGGTAAGGAACAGGAGAAAGATAGGGAGAATCGGTCTCGATTAAGACTCTTTCGATGGGAACCGATGGTACGACAGCTCTGATTTCTGCATTTTTGAATGTTATTATTCCTGAAAAGGAGAGATAATAACCTGCATCGATTATTGCTTGCATATCATCAAAAGAACCCGTAAAACAATGAAATAGAACACGCTTTACACCGATAGAACGACAGATCTCCACCACTTTTTTTTCAGAACCGCGTGAATGAACAATTACCGGTAAATTAAACCTGTTTGCAAGATCAAGTTGAGCTTCAAAAAAAGGAATCTGCTCATTTAATGAGGGATAGCTGGGGTTGGTAGAATCTAATCCAATTTCACCTAAAGCGATGATCCTGGGTTTTCTGAGCAAGGAACTCAGCGATGAAAGCCAGTCAGAATCCTGACTGGTTACATCAAAAGGGCTTATTCCAACTGCTCCGTATAGGTGATCAGAACTTTGACACTGCTTAGTAACTGTGATTGCAGTAGGAATATTGGTCGCAGTCGAAAGAATTATTTCAACAGATGCATCTCTGGCTTCTTGTACTATTTTTTTGAGAGAATCCGGCTCATAGTCAAACAGGTGTGCATGCGTATCTATCCACATATATACAAATGCCAAAAACTATAGGCGTTCTTTAAACACCGAATTCCACTTTGAAAGAGTCCAGATAATCGGTTTGCCGGATTTATCCAGTTTGAATGCGACTATTCCGGTACCATGCACAGTGATTGGTTTACCTTTAAAACTGTATTTAACGGTAGAATTGTTTCCCACGTGGACGTTAAAACTGTCTTTAGCAGTAAAAACCCGACTTTGGTTTTTGGCGATGATGTTTTTCCAAGAGGTGCCATCTGAGAATACCTGAACCCAGGCAGAATCACTGATTACATCAAGTTGCAAACTCATTAAGCCGGTAGTGTCCGCCAATGAGTCAACTGACAGGGCAGAGCTGCTGTCAGTGTGTTGCAGAGGTGCTTGAGAAAACATACTGTCATCATCAACAAGTGTATCAACAAGGCTATCTTGTGTTATTTGCGTGGTTGAATCGGATTCGGCAACAAATTCTCCAGGTGAGGAGATCCACCCTTTTTTATTTGCCAGGAAACTGAAACCAGTCAGAAGGGCGATCAGAATCAATACAGTGATAAGCATGGGGCTTTTAGTTTCTTCTTTTTCCTTCATGCTTACTGTAATTTTGGAAGCGTTGTCTTTTTCTGTGCTCATGCCCCGTTCCATATAGAATTTTTTCAAAATTTCTTCCGAATCCAGGGACAGGTATTTCGCTAATGAGCGCAGATATACCCTGACATAGGGATCTGCGGGCAGCGCTTCATATTCACTGGCTTCCAGTGCTTTTATGTATTTCACGTTGAGTTTAAGATCTTTTGCAATGGTTTCCACGGTTATTCGCCGGGTAATTCTTTCTTTACGGAGTATATCTCCTACCCGGTCACTTGAGAGATCCGATGCATTGAGATCTGTTTCATTATTTTCAGACATTTGAGGGTTCCTTTCGGGAAATGAATTCATTAAAAAGACTGATTGTTTCGGATACTGGCAGTCCGACCACATTATAAAAGCAACCATCAATTCTATCTACAAAAATCATGGCTTTACCTTGAATTGCGTAACTGCCGGCTTTATCCTTATACTCTGGGAAATGAAGATAATGCTCTATTTCCTGATCTGAGATGTTGCGGAAATAAACCAACGTGCTCACAACTGTTGTCATGCAGAAATTTTCTTCTGCACAAAGCAGTGCTACACCTGTCACCACCTTATGTTTTTTTCCAGATAAACTTTTGAGCATTTTAAAGGCATCTTCATAACCTGCCGGTTTCCCTAAAATAGCCGAATCATTTACTACCACTGTATCTGCACTTAATACTAATGCTTCAGGATTAGTTTCTGAAACAGACTGTGCTTTAATTGATGCTAATTTCTGCAAAGACTCATTAAGGTGATCTGGATCAAGATATAAATTTTCATTAATTTCAGTTGGAACAATAGTCTTAAAAGAAAATCCCATCAAAGAGAGAATCTCTTTCCGGCGCGGTGAGCCGGAAGCTAATATTACAGTTCTGCCAGGATTATACCAGTAAGTCATAAATATAGTTAAACCGATGATGATGGGCAATTTCTCCAAGCAGGAGCTAAAAACGACTGAAACATAACAACCTGAAAAATCAATTGTTATACATTAATAAATATACCATTGTGATATTTAAGGTGAAAGGGTAATATTGCCCCAGGTATGATCTATTTCGCTAATTATAATAAGCAATACTGAGAGGCTTATACCAGACTTCCTGGAAAACAAGTACCAATTGATTTTCATGAGATAAGAGAAGATTTCTTTGGGGCTTTAAAAGAAAGAGAAGATGATATAATTTCAGGGGCAGAGTTGTGATCTGCCCCTGGAAGGGGAGAGTAATATTCTTAGAAAACTTCACCCTCTACCTGTACACCATTTTCATACTTTGCTCTGGAACGTATTTTCCCGTTTTCTGTATACATAAAACGGTCACCTTCATAATTACCGTCCTTGTAAAATCCGCTCTCCTCTTTTTTACCATTTTTATAAAAGGTGGTAAAAGGACCATTTAGCACATTCTTTTTATAATTTAGTTCAGTTTTCATCTTTCCATTTTCATACCATTCCTGCTCAACACCTTCTTTATCTCCGTTAACATAGGTCTTGAGAGTTTTCTTAATACCCGATGGATAATAGTTGATTTCCTGTCCATTTTTTTTACCTGCTTTGTAGATAACCTCTGATTGTATTGAACCATCTTCGAAATAGGTCTTAAATGGGCCTTCAGGTAAAGAATCTACAAAGTTGCCTTCGCTTTGTAGTTTGCCATCCTCATACCAGGATTTTTCCGGTCCATGCTTTTTACCAGCTTTATAAAAACTTTCTTTGTATTTGGCTCCGCTTACATAATAAATTGTCTGGATACTGTCTGGAATACCATTTTTAAAATAGGAATCCGATTGTATCTTACCATTAGCGTGGTAAAATGTAGTGCGCACGAGATTTTTGGGTGATCCTTTATAATAAATGACTTTCTTGGGTGATCCATCAGGATGCGTTTCCTGAACTGATTTTTTGATTGTGCTGTTATCTGAACATCCAACCAAACCAACAATTATAGCTGCAACTCCAATAATTTTCAAATGCATGAGGCTACTCTCCTTTTTGAAATGAAATTTCAATTGATGTAATAATCTAAATTAATTTGTTTATAGTTTCAGGTCAAACAACAGGATAAGATCAGGCACATACTATTTTTCATAGTGAATTTGTATACTGAAGTGAAAATAATTTTTAACTATTGGAGCTGTATAATCAGGGGGGTAATTTCAAATCACAAAAATTAAATTCCTAAACAAATTACAGGTTACAAATTAATAGGAAATCGAAATCCGAATTTTTAAACTTGAGATGAAAGAAAATGTTCTATGCGTTTTCAAGTAGGAAAACTAATTTCATTTCTGGCCTTTTCTTGTTTGAAATTTGATAACTGGTCAGTTTGGTTAGTTTAGGATTAGGTACTTGCAGTTTTAAGTTACAATAATGTTTCTAAAAAGGCGAAAAAAAAATACCTTTCAGGAGTAAAGTGTGAAATTTCATCCCTGCATCGATATCCATGAGGGAAAAGTTAAACAGATTGTTGGCAGTACCCTTTCAGGCAAAAAAGCCGAACTGGTAACCAACTTTCAGACAGATCTAAGTCCGGCATATTATGCGCAAATCTATAAAAATGACAAGCTTACTGATGGACATGTAATAATGCTCGGTGAGGGAAATGAAGAGGCTGCGATTCAGGCCCTGAATGCCTATCCTGGCGGATTGCAGGTTGGAGGCGGTATCAGGCCTCAAAATGCATACATTTACCTGGATGCCGGAGCATCTCATGTAATTGTCACTTCTTATGTGTTTAGTGAAGGGAACGTACAGTGGGAAAAACTTGCATATCTTTCCAAAACTGTGGGTAAAAGGAAACTGGTGCTGGATCTTAGTTGCAAAAAAAAAGACGGGCATTATTTTGTTGTAACCAACAGGTGGCAGAAATTTACAGAGTTAACACTTTCTTTGGACACTTTTGGCTCTTTGGCAAAGTACTGTGATCAGTTTCTAATTCATGCCGCTGATGTGGAAGGAAAAAAAGAGGGTATAGATGAAGAACTGGTATCTCTTTTAGCCAGATATTCTCCGATTCCGGTTACTTATGCTGGTGGTGTGAACTCGATTAATGATCTGGAGCGTATCAGGGATGCAGGTAATAACAAAGTAGATGTGACTGTAGGAAGCGCTCTGGATCTTTTTGGGGGGCATTTAAAATATAAGGATATCATTTCATGGTTTCACCAAAACACTTATCAATAATTTTTCTGCTCTGTATATTTAGTATTGGTTGTAAAAATAGGCCTGAATTGGCAAATAAGAAATATTTCCGAATGGACACCATAACCGAAATCACTCTTGTTATTAAGGATAAAAAAGAGGCACAAATATATTGGAATTCCATTGATTCCCTCTTAAAAGATTGGGAAGAGCGTTTCTCTGTGGAGAGTTTCGGATCTGAAGTGCGACTGCTTAACGAGAGGAAAAAAAACGCTATGCCGCTTTCCTTTCAGCTCAGGGAGATGCTGCAGTTTGCATTAAATTATGGGGATACTCTGGAGGGAGGATTTGATTTGACAGTGTTGCCTCTAAAAAGACTTTGGGGGTTTGGGGAGAATTCTCTTCCAGAAGTTTCTCTGCCATCCGAACAACAGATAAGGTCTGCTCTGGATAGAGTTGATTATAGAAAGTTGAAAATAATCGGTGATTCCATTTTTTTCTCATCCCAGCAAACTCAGATCGATGTTGGTGGAATTGCAAAGGGATTTGTATTGCGTGAAATAGGAAAACTGCTCAATCGCCGCGGAATTAATAATTACCTGATTTCAGCGGGTGGTGACATAATCGTAAAAGGAAAACGTGTGGATGGAAAACCATGGCGCATTGGAATACAACACCCTAGAAATAACGGGGTACTGGGAGCTCTTGAACTTGACAGTGGATCGATTGTTACCAGTGGAGATTATGAGAGATATCGCATCGTTGATGGAAAAAGGTATCATCACATTTTTAATACCAGAACTGGATATAGTAGCACAAAAAACCAGAGCCTGACTATCTATTGCCAGGATCCGGTAGAAGCTGATATTATGAGTACTGGTCTGTTTAGCAGAAGTGCAGAAGAAATATTGGAATTTATAAATTCACGTCCCCGACTGGAGTGTCTGATTGTAGACTCTTGCGGTAAAGTATTTATAAGCAGAGGATGGAAAGACAAGGTAACCATTTTTGATTAAACTGAATAAGATTTACCATCGTTTTTCAGTCAAGTACTACCGCCACAGGCGGTAGCTTGATTGAGCTGCAGAGCCGCGAAATCAAGAAGGCACGATAGTGCCTTTTCGAGACATCTGGTTCCACTGGCTTAGTCAGTGGTTTCCTAAAAGCCAGAAATCAATAGCTTTTCAAATAATTATATAAATTAAGCAGACGAGGCACGTTCTGTTCAAACTCTTTAAGGTAAAGACTGTTGGGGCCATCACAGAGAGCCTTGTCCGGTTCCGGGTGGACTTCAAAGAATAATCCATCGACACCAACGGCCAATGCTGCTTTGGCCAGGGGTATGGCCAGAGATCTGTTGCCAGAGGAGTGGCCATTGCCTGCTCCTGGCTGTTGAACGCTATGCGTAGCATCAAATATCAGAGGTTTACCAAAGCTTCTCAGAGTCTGGAAACCTGCAAAATCCACCACTAAACGATTATATCCAAAAAAAGTACCACGTTCGGTGAGCCAGGAGTTTTCACCAGCTTTCTCCAGAGAAAATTTCATCTCCTGGGGGGAGATAAACTGCCCCTTTTTGACATTCACAATTTTTCCAGTCTTGCCTGCATTATAGAGCAGATCGGTCTGTCGGCACAGAAATGCAGGTATTTGAAGTACATCAACTACCTGGGCTGCTTCTTCTATCTGGGATACTTCGTGAATATCTGTCAATAGCGGCAGACCGGTTTCTTCTTTGACAATTCGCAGAAGCTCCAGTCCTTCTGTTTCACCAGGGCCTCTGAAAGAATCAATACTTGTGCGGTTGGCCTTATCATAAGAGGCTTTGAAGACTATATCCACTTTGTGTCGGATAGAAATACTGGCAAGGGTTGTTGCGATCTGAAGAGTGATATCACGATTTTCCAAGACACATGGACCTGCAATAAAAAAAAGACCAGGCTCATTTGAGCTTCTGTACCTGAAAATGGAGGCGGATTTTTTCATGATTCTCCTATTAAACCTGAATCGAACGATTTAATTGACGTGTTTGCTTTGTTTATCGCCATAGAAACTTTTTGAACATTTATCTTGGTAAATATGATCAAAAAAAATCAAGCCGTTAACCTAAAGGGCTCTATGCGATTCACTGCAAAAATCGTTCGAATGGTTAATAAATAATCCAGTTGATTTTGATTGACTCCGGTTGCTGGATCAACTTATATTAGTCGCCGTAAGTTGTTAATATAAAAATAGCATATTCTTTTGCAAAACAGCGTACTTTCTTTTTATTCATAATAATGGAGGATCTTCATGGGAATTAAGGTTGGTATTAACGGGTTTGGAAGAATCGGTCGTATGGTATTTCAAGCAATCTGTGACCAGGGACTTCTGGGTAAAGAGATCGATGTGGTAGCTGTAGTCGATATTTCCACAGATGCTGATTATTTTGCGTATCAGATGAAATACGATTCTATTCATGGCAAATTTAAACACACTGTTACAACCCAGAAAAGCGATGCATCCAAGCAGGAAAATGATGTTCTGGTTGTTAATGGCAATAAAATAAAGTGCGTTATGGCAACTCGCAATCCATCTGAATTGCCATGGAAAGATCTGGGTGTGGAATATGTTATTGAATCTACCGGCCTTTTCACTGATTCTGAAAAAGCAAAAGGACATCTGGAAGCTGGTGCAAAGAAGGTAATCATCTCTGCTCCTGGAAAGGGAGAGGTAAAAACCATTGTGATGGGTGTCAATGAAAAAGAGTATGATCCTAAAGCTCATAACATCGTTTCCAATGCTTCATGCACCACAAACTGTCTCGCACCGATAGTTCATGTGTTGATCAAAGAAGGTATCGGTATCGAGACTGGTTTGATGACCACGATTCATTCATACACAGCAACTCAGAAGACCGTTGACGGACCTTCAAAGAAGGACTGGAGAGGTGGCCGTGCTGCAGCTCTGAATATTATTCCTTCCACAACCGGTGCTGCAAAAGCGGTAGGAGAAGTGCTTCCTGTTACAAAGGGAAAACTCACCGGGATGTCTTTCCGGGTTCCTACACCCGATGTGTCTGTGGTTGACCTGACATTCCGTGCAACTCGTGACACCTCTATCGAAGAGATCGATGCCAAACTGAAGGCTGCTACTACTACGTATCTCAAAGGAATTCTGGGCTATACTGATGAAGAACTGGTTTCCACTGATTTTATTCATGACAATCGTTCATCAATCTATGATTCACTGGCTACCCTTCAGAATAACCTTAAAGGCGAAAAACGCTTTTTTAAGATTGTTTCCTGGTATGATAACGAGTGGGGATACTCCAATAGAGTTGTTGATCTTGTTCGTTATATGGCTTCCAAGTAAATCGCTATCTGATTTGCTTTGATTTTCCAGGAGGAACGGAAAGACCGTTCCTCCTCTTTTTATACACTGCACAATCAACTCGCCTGATTTTTGATACTATTAGAGGAGCGGAAAAAATATGGCAATCACCAAAAAGACTGTTAAGGACATTAAATTTGATGGTAAACGCGTGATAATGCGTGTAGATTTCAATGTTCCACTTAAAGATGGTGTCATTCAGGATGATACCCGTATAGTCGCTGCGCTTCCCACAATTACTTATATTCTTCAAAAGAATGTAAAGAGTCTGGTTTTAATGTCTCATTTAGGCGATCCTAAAAAAGACATTGCAAAGGCCAGAGAAAAGGCGGAAAAAGACGGAAAGGCATTCGATGAGAAGAAGTTCAGCGAAGGGAAACACAGAATGGCTCCTGTTGCTGCTCATCTTTCCAAACTTCTTAACAAAGAAGTAAAATTGGCTCCCGGAACGATCGATGAACAGACTCAAAAGATGGTTTTTTCTCTTTCTGATGGAGAGGTTCTGCTTTTGGAAAATACCCGCTTTAATAAAGAAGAGACCTCCAAGGAGGCATCAGAGCGGGAAAAGATGGCTAAGATACTTGCTTCGTACGGTGATATATACGTTAATGACGCTTTTGGTACTGCCCACAGGGCGCACGCATCAACAGAAACACTGGCCAAGTTTCTCCCTGCAGTTGCAGGTTTTCTGATGGAAAAGGAACTTGAGTTTCTTGAAGAAAAGATTGTTAAAAACCCTCAGAAACCCTTTGTTGCCATTATTGGAGGTGCAAAAGTTTCATCAAAGATTGCAGTGCTGGAAAGCCTTTTGGCAAAAGTCAATACTTTGGTGATTGGTGGAGGAATGGCTTATACATTCCTTAAAGCACAGGGAATCTCGGTAGGCAAGTCACTGATTGAAGATGAGATGGTTGATACCGCCAAAAATGTTCTGGAAAAGGCAAAAAAAGCTGGTGTAAAGATATTGCTTCCTGTGGATCACGTGGTTACACAGCAGTTTGCATCTGATGCCCAGTCTAAAGTAACTGCCAGTGCGGCTATCGAAGATGGCTGGATGGGTATGGACATTGGGCCTGCTTCTGTTGAGAACTTTAAGAATGCATTAAAAGGGTGTAAAACTGTATTCTGGAATGGTCCCATGGGTGTTTTTGAGTTCCCCAAATTTGCTGCTGGAACTCAGGCTATTGCTGAAACACTTGCACAACTCAAAGGAGTTACAACCGTAATTGGTGGTGGTGACTCTGTATCTGCCGTTAAAAAGGCAGGTGTTGCAGATAAAATGTCACACATTTCTACTGGCGGTGGAGCATCTTTGGAGCTTGTGGAAGGTAAAGTTCTGCCTGGAGTTAAAGCTCTTAACGATAAGTGATAATATGAGGCTGTTATTTATAAATGACAGCCCTCTTTCTAAAAAAATACTTGAAATCCAAAAGCGATTTTATTTATATTCTGAAACTCTTAATAAGTAAATGGCTGAAAGGACAAGAATGGCTCGCAAGAAATTTGTTGCTGGAAACTGGAAGATGAATACTACTGTTGACGAAGCGAAAGCTTTGGCAAGTGATGTTGTAAAGACAGTAGGAAGTGTAACTGATGTTGATGTGGCTGTCTGTCCCCCTTTTACTAATCTTTTGGCAGTAGCAGAGATCTTGAAAGGTTCTTCGGTTAAACTTGGAGCACAGGATGTCCATTGGGAATCTAAAGGTGCGTATACCGGTAAAGTCAGTTGTTCTATGCTTAAGAGTGTAGGAGTTACCTATGTGATAGTAGGGCATTCCGAACAGCGACAATATTTCCATGAGACAGACGAAACAGTTAATAAAAAAGTAAAAGCTGTTCTGGCTTCGGGACTATTACCTATCATTTGTGTTGGTGAAACTCTTGAGGAAAGAAAAAGCGGCAAAATGGATTCTGTCATCGAAAGACAGGTTAAAGGTGCTTTCTCAGGTATTGAAGCTTCAGTTGTCAATAAATGTACAATTGCTTACGAACCCGTATGGGCTATTGGGACAGGCGAGACTGCAACTCCCAAACAGGCAAATGAAGCTCACATATTCATCAGGAAGATTATTGAAAAGCTGTATGATAAAGAGATTGCCGCTTCTTTAAGAATTCAATATGGTGGTAGTATGAAACCGGAAAATGCAAAGGAACTGCTAGCCCAAAGTGATGTTGATGGTGGTCTGATTGGGGGAGCATCGTTGAAGGCTTCTGATTTTGCTGGTATCGTAAAACCGGTTTGATGTAACCTTAACAAAGGTAGTTTATGCTTTTTGCAATCCTTGTGTTTTTATTTGTCATTGTCTGTATCTTTTTAGTGTTTCTAATTCTGATCCAGTCCGATAAGGGTGGAGGCATTTCTGGAGCTATCGGAGGGTCTTTGGGAGGTGCCAGCAACCTTTTGGGTACTCAGGATACTGCAAATATCCTTACTAAAGGAACAGCAATTTTCGGTGGGGTTTTCCTTGTGCTATGTGTTTTGATGTCATTAACATTAAACCAGCAGAATAACTCTACCAAAGCCTCGATTCTTCAGGAAAAAGTGGCTAAAGAAAAGAAGTATTCACCAGCTGCTGCATTAGATAATGCTGGTGGAACAGAAGAAATGCAGTTTGACAATCCGGGTGCCATAGAAAAATCTGCTATTCCCGCAGATTCCAAATAACTTTACTTTTGCTCTTTAAATTGCGGTTGTGGTGGAACTGGTAGACACGCTACTTTGAGGGGGTAGTGAGCGCTAGCTTGTGTCGGTTCGAGTCCGACCAACCGCATCTAAATATTAAAGCCGTGAGAAATACTCTTACGGCTTTTTTTATTGTTATAAAATTTTTATTTGAGATTATTCGTAGTTTTAAATCGCAACGTACGCAGAGGATTCATTGGTGCTATTTATGTTTGAAGGTGATAAAAATTTGATACGTTTTAAAAATCTAAAAATATCATCTGTTGCAGATGAAATTGAAAAGCTGGGCGAGAAAAAATTCAGAGCTGCTCAAATAATGAAATGGGTGTATCAGAAAAGAGTGGATTCATTTGAGATGATGAATAATATGCCCAAAGTACTGCGTCAGAAACTAAGTGAAAAATTTTCCTTAAAAAAAATGGAACCGGTCTCTACAATGGAATCCAGAAGCCATGATGCGGTTAAATTTGGATTTAAGTTATACGAGTCAGCACATATTGTAGAAAGTGTCTTATTGATAGACAGGAATAGAAGAACTGCCTGCATATCGAGTCAATTGGGTTGCGGTTTGGGATGTGTGTTTTGCGAAACCGGAAAAATGGGACTGATCCGAAATCTTACTCAGGATGAAATAATAGGCCAACTGATTGGAATAAATGATTTTCTGGAAAAAAGGGGAGATAAATCGGTTACGAACATTGTCTTTATGGGGATGGGAGAAGCACTTTCCAATTTCGAAAATTTCAGATCAGCTCTTGACATTATTATGAATGAAGATTGTTTTAATATCGGAGGGAGGAGAATCACAGTATCTACTGCTGGAGTAATTCCTTCGATTGAGAGGCTAATGAACGAAAACCTTAACATCGGTCTGGCTATTTCTCTTAATGCGTTTTCTGATAAACAGCGAAGTGAAATAATGCCGATTAATAACAGGTATCCAATAGCAACACTTATTGAAATAGCTAAAAGATACTTCGATAAAACCGGCCGAAGAGTGACTTTTGAATATGTTCTGATAGAAGGGAAAACCGATACTGATGAGGCAGTAAATGCGCTCAGCAAGTTGTTGAGTGGTTTCCCTTGTAAAATAAATGTGATCCCGGTTAATCCAGGAAAGAGTTCTGGGTTTAAGAGTCCGGCTGAAGGCAGACTTGAGATTTTCGCAAATAAATTACATCAGAGAGGATTAGCGGCAACCCTTAGAAAAAGCAGGGGAAAAGATATATACGGTGCCTGCGGTCAGCTTTCCTCCAGAGAATTATGCAACATGCAGGATTAACTCTGCATCAGTTCTTTCCAGATACTCCTAAATTCAAATTCCAGAATATCTGCAACTGCAACCCAATCTTCCATTTTTTGCATGGCGAAAAGTGTTTCAAGGGAGATGAGCAGTTTCTGAAGTAGTTGCGGTGCCACTTTCCTGTTTTTAAGTTCTGTTTGCATGTGAAGCAATGTTTCATTGAGTTTGGATGATGCAACGCTGTAATCACCGAATCGTAAAGAATCTATGATGTTGCGGAGTGACAGAGAAAATTGTTCACTTTGCATAAATTTTCATTTCTTTTCTTAGTTTCAATAGCCTAATCAATTATATCCGCGGCCGGTTAGTTTTTCAATGATATAAAAGGAAATCATTGAAATACCAATGTATAAAACATAAACTTAGGTTAAAAAAGATCAGAGCGGATCAGAAAAATCATGAAAAAGTATGCATGCCATCTTTTTACAGCTCAATCAGGAGAGATTTCTGCAAGGTTGGAAGATGAGAATGGAAACACAATTCATCTTCACTCGCTTGTAGAACCTCAGTTAGAGAGCCGATATTTTCAGGATTTAAATATCTGGGGGGACAGGATCATTCTACTGGGGACAGGACTGGGTTATCATGTTTCTCAGTTACTGCATAGAATACCCTCTGAAAGTAAAATCATAGTCATTGAATATTATCAGGAGCTCGCTGAGATTTGCATCAGAGAGAGATTTAATGAGCAAACACCTTTTATAACCAGTCAATCTTCCGATCCGGTAAAAATTCTTCGCGATTTTATTGATGGCGGCAGATATGTGCAGGTAATCAAGCACCCTGTAGCTTACAGAGTACAACAACTTTTTTATGATAAATTGCTTCAGGAAACGTTGTATTCAAAAACTGTCAGAAAAGAGGGACCATCGCTGTTATTATATGGTAATTTTTTTCTTCAGGAAGAACTCAGGTCTTGTATAGAGAGCTGCGGTAATGTGGCGGTTTTTGATTATCGCAGATTCAGTAATTGTCTGCATTATAACTGTGATTTGGAAGAGACTTTGCAGAAGCTTCGGCCTGAAATGATCATTTCGGTAAACATGATGGGTTTTGATGGGAGCGGAGTTCTCAGTGACCTTTCTTTTAAATATGGAATACCGGTTTGTGTATGGTTTGTGGATGATCCGGCACCAATCCTTCTGCATCAGAAACAGTTCATAAGATCTAATATGACAGCGTTTTGCTGGGAGAGGACATATCTGAACGGATTAAAGAAATCTGGGTTCAAAGATGCGTATTATCTTCCTTTAGCCACATCGATTGAATTGTTTTCAAAGAAGGAAGCTTCCCCAGACATTGTGAAATTAGCTTTTGTAGGAAGTGCAATGAATGGGAAATTTTTGGAAAACATCAGAAAGAAAATTATATGGAACCCTGCTTATGATTCCATTGTCAAACAATCTGCAGAGATAATTTCTGAATGTACTCATGGCGATGTGGCTGATATAATTTCTCAGGTCTCTCAGCAGCTTAATATTTCTTTACCATCTGATAACAGGAATGCAGTATGGCTGCAGTCATTGATAACTCATACTGCAAGCATGTTGAAGCGGAAAAAAATCATTAGTTCTATGAAAGATCTTGGGATTGAGACCTTTGGAGATCCGCAGGGGTGGAAGCAGTTATGTGGAAGCTGGCTTAAAACTCACCAGAATGTTGATTACAGGACTGAACTGGCTTCTATTTACAGAAAAATTGAGATTAACCTGAATGTTACCAGCTCTCAGATGCCAACAGGTGTAAATCAGCGTGTTTTTGATATTCCTGCAAGTGGCAGTTTTGTTTTAAATGATAAACAGAGTGATCTGGAGGAATTATTTGAAAAGGATGAGATCGCTATGTATTGCTCAATAGATGAGTTGAAAGAAAAATACCAGTATTATAGCAACAATGAGAGTGAGCGCAGGCGAATAAGTGAAAATGCATTACAGCATATTATGAAAGAGCATACCTATCTAAATCGTTATAAAAGAATGTGTACCCTTATAAAAAAATGAAAGAATGCAAAATCTGTTGTTCATGTTTTATAAAAAACACTAAAGGTGGGAATTATAAAAGACGATAATGATTAATGAAAGCGGTTATCAATGGTAAGATAACCCGAAAATGAGAAAAGAAGAAAATCAAAAAATGGCAAGGATGCCAGAGTTTTAGTCACCACGGATGATGCCATTTAACGCGGGGTATCATCGAAACAAGGAGGTTCTTATGCGTATCAATCATAACATCTCTTCCATGACCACCCAGAATGCACTGTACAAAGTTAATCGGGACATGAAGGTTTCTCTGGAAAGATTGTCAACTGGTTTACGTATTAACCGTGCATCTGATGATGCTGCCGGACTGGGTGTTTCTGAAAACCTTAGAACTCAGGTTAGAGGTACAGCACAGGCAATGCGTAATGCACAGGATGGCATAGCTGCTATCTCCACTGCAGAAGGTGCTGCAAACGAGATTTCCGAAATTCTTCAGCGTATGCGTGAACTGGCAGTCCAGTCAGCTAACGATACTTTGACTTCAACAGAACGAGCATACACCAATCAGGAATATCAGCAACTGATTTCTGAAATTGACCGGATTGCCGAAGTAACTAACTACAACGGCATGAAACTGATCTCTTCAAGCGGAAACACAGCTAATGATCGCTTTGGTATCGGCTCTGTTGGCTCGGCTTTGTGGATCGATGCAAATGCAGAGTACGGAAGTGATTCGATCACTATCACTATAGATACACTCACTACTACTAGTCTTGGTGCTGGAGCAGGTGGTGGTGCTGCCCTCAATACAACTACTCTAACAAGTCAGGATGCAGCGGTTGCAGCTATCCAGTCTCTTGATGAGTCGATTGACAGTGTTAACACCATGCGTTCCAATATGGGAGCCTTTATTAATCGTTTGGAACATGCGATCAATAACCTCTCTGTGTCCAATACCAATCAGCAGTCTGCTGAATCTCTCATCAGAGACGCAGATTTCGCTAGCGAATCTGCTCAGTTCACCAGAAACCAGATACTTTCACAATCTGGAACTTCGATGTTGGCACAGGCAAATATGTCAACTCAAAATGTTTTACAGTTGCTTGGATAACAGGGATTATCAGGCAGCTTATAGAAAGGGAAGTGGTCAATTAGCCTCTTCCCTTTTTTTTTGTTGAGCATGGGGACGGATTCTTTCCTGTATATAGTTATGTGACAAAACCACAGTTCCTCAGAAAGTTTTAAAAATAACCAAATCGGTGAATGAATATCAGAAGCTCTCAGATAATCTGTTTTCTTTCAAAATCTTGATGATAACTGCTTTTTTATATGCAAGTAACGCATATTAAGAAAATTCAAAAAAATGTAATAAAAAGTATCATTTGGTAATAGACACTAAACATCAAATTCTGACCAGGATGGGTTAATAAACCTTTGATTCTCAGAAATGTTATCTATCATTGATGACTCCTGGTCGGATAAGTTTATAGTAAGTGCCTCAAGATTGGCAATGATATGTTCTTCTGAAGAGGATTTAGGAATAACAACTAATCCTTTTTTGATTAGCCAGGCAAGAGAGATCTGCCCTGGACCAGTATCTTTATTTTGTCCAATCCTTTGTAGAAGATCACTTTCGAATACTTTACCTCTTGCCAGGGGTGAATAGGCTATAATGACAATCTGCTTTTCTTTACAGTATTGATATAGCTCCTTTTGGAAAAGAAACGGATGAAACTCAACCTGGTTGACTGTGATGGGAAGGACTGTGGATTTGAGAGCTTCTTCAAGGTGATTTATTGTAAAGTTACTGACACCGATGCTTCTGACCAGGTGTTCTTCAACAAGTTTCTCGAAAGCCTTGAATGTCTCATTCATGGGGATAAACTTGTTAGGCCAGTGAATCAAAAGCAGGTCCAAATAATCGGTACGCAACTTTTCCAGAGAACTGTGGCATTGGTCGATAACATCTTTGAAACGTAATTTCTGATACCACACTTTGGAGGTTAAAAATAGTTCTTTGCGGTTGATTCCTGATGCCTGGATTGCCTGGCCTATATCATCTTCATTTTCATAGGCGGTGGCGGTGTCTATGTGACGGTACCCATTTTCCAGCGCCATTAATACTGAATCAAAGCACTCCCGGCCGCTCATCAACCAGGTCCCTAATCCCATTACCGGAATAGAATATCCGCTTTTGAGAAGAATCGTTTTCATAAGTACCTGTATTTATCTCAAATGAACTCATAGAAATTATCAAAAGAAATTATCAATTTTATAGAACGCAAATAATGAACCTCTTTTTATTTGGAACCAGTCTTAATCTGATGGCAAATGCAGAGAATTTTCCAGAATTGAGATAATTTCCTTGGGATCAGATATGAGAAAATCTGGTGAAAAAGACTTCAATAAGTCTCTTGAATTATATCCCCAGGTTACTGCTATGGATTTAACACCAGCTTCCTTGACAGCCTCTATATCCCTGGTCTCATCACCAACATAGAACACCATCTGTGGTTGAAGCTTATGATGTTGGATCACTCGCTTAAGCGCTTTTGACTTATTCCAGATCTGCAAAGAGGAATAGATGAAATCAAATTCTGGGAATTTGTAATTCTTGAGGAATGAACGCACATTTCTGACAGAATTAGAGGTTATGATACCAAGCAGAATCTCTTTTTTCCGAATCTTTTCAACGGTTTCTTTTATCCCCTCAAATGGAGCCACATGATCTATCCCCTCTTTCAGAAGTTTTCTGGCTTCCCATATTATAAAGGGAAGCTTTATGCGGGGTATGGCTAAAAGTTCCATTATTTTATGTGAATCCATATTTCTGTATGTTTCCACCTGATCTCCTTTAATTTGCCTGAATCCGAATTTCTGAGATAATTTATTCAGTATATGCAGATAAAAGGAGAATGTATCTGCAATGGTTCCATCAAAATCAAATATAAGAGTAGCTTTTTTGGGGTGTAATGTAGTCATATAGTTATTATAATTTTGCAGATTTGGTTTTCCAATTTAAAAATCACGATGACAGAACATTTTACCAAACAAAAATTGGCTTATGTTGATGAAAAATCACTGGTCTGGATAAGCGATTAGGAAAAAAAATACCATCGAATTATTTTTCTTAAAATAATGTATTAAAACTATCCGGAGTAATCTATGAATAAATACTTTCTTTTTGCTTTATTGCCTGTTTACCTTCTAATATGTGGCTGCAGTTCGGGTGTAAGTACTATTGTGCTGGAACCCGAAGAGGGGCTGATTGTCCGGATTTCTGATATTAAGCTGGTTAAATCGCAGAACAGGGTAATAGGCTTTGTGGAAATTGAGAATAAGACAGATGAGATAAAGAAAGTGTCCAATAGAGAACTGTTTTTATACTGCGGGGAAGACAGTGCATCTGCATCGGTAAAAATGCCTGGTGAATGGGAGATAGATAAGGGATTGATAAATGTGAGCAGAGCCAAAACAGTAAGATACCAGGTTTACTGGCCTCTTTCAGCCTGCAGACAGCCTTCAACTATTAAAGCCAAATATGTCCGGATACTGGAAAATGAAGAAGAATAAAAATGAAAAAACTTACAATATGCTGAAAAACAGAATTCCACTGGAACAACGCATGGAATTTCTGTCAATACTGCAAAAATTTCTTAGTGATGAATATGAACTCGAACTTGGTGAGTTTGAAGCAGAGGAAATGTTTGGCTTCTTCTGCGAAAAAATTGGTCCACTGTTTTACAATTCTGGAATCATGGATGCACGTAAATTCATGGAACAAAGGTTTGTGGAAGCAACCGAGGATCTGGTGACTATTGAGATCAGTAAGTGAAAAGAAGGAAATATTTGGTCAAAAACAACTATAGCCAAAGAGCTCTAATTTCCATCTTATTCTTTCCCATACTCTTTTATTATCTGCGCGGCCCACTCAAATAAGACTTGAGACAGCTCATAGAAATTAATCTTCTGACCTGATGTATTCCTTTTTATTTCTAAATATGTTTTCAGAAGTTTCTGTTCCCGTGAGGGGACTTTTATAATCAGGTCACTGTGTTTTTTAATGTAAATACCGGTATTGTAATAATAGAGAGCCTGTATTACGAAAACTGCCCCTTTATAGAGGGACTTAAGGATATCCGGATCTTTCTCATGTACTATATTATGTCCGCACAGATGATAAATATTGCATACACCAAGCTGGATAGCACTTCGGTTATCTTCTCTGCTTAAGCGAGGAAGCAGAGTTTGAAGTTCACCAAATAGTGGTGTTGTATCATGATAAAACTGGAATAGATCTGCTTTACTCCAGTTCAGTAACTCCTGCTTTCCTGAAATAAAACCACAGATTTTATCCCGGTCAGAAAGTTTTGAGATCGCATCATCATAGGCTTTCAGGTCAGTGACTGTCAAATTGTCAAGAATGACCACCAAATCAATATCGCTTTTTTCATCAGCTTCACCTCTGCCATAACTGCCCTGAAGTCCTATAAACTGCAGCCGTGATCTAAAAAGCGTTTTTACAATTTGAATATACTGATTAATCCATGTTTCCAGGTTTGTTTGCATGGCAATAAAATAATATCGGGCACCACACACGTCTCACAAAGTCTATGGTGTTGTGACGAACGAAAAAATAGTAATCCCGGATGTACTGAAGAATAGCTCTCTTTAGTAAAATCCAGGATAATATTCATTGTAAATTTTCTTTATCTCGTTAATCGTTTTTTCGGGATTTTCGGACTGGGTTAACTGTCTCACCATACTGAAATTAACTGCACCAGCTTCAAGAACCTCTCTGAGATTGGTCAGATCGATACCGCCAATTGCAACTGCAGGTACAGTGGCCAGTGACAGCATCTCTTTCATTCCATCGATACCAATAACTGGATCTGCAATTACCTTGGTAGGTGTAGGGTAGACCGGGCCTATTCCTATATAATCAGGGCTGAGTGCAACAGCAGATGCGGTCTGTTGTGGAGAATGGGTAGAGATACCAATGATTTTGGAATATCCCAGAAATTCACGAACTTCGCTGTAGGGCATATCGGTCTGTCCTATATGCACTCCATCAGCACCACAGATCCTGGCAATTCTGGGGAAATCGTTAATAATCAATTTAGTAGAGGTTCCTTCGGTGAGCTCACAAAGTGCATAAGCAATTCTGCAGATTTCCAGCTCAGAGCAGTTTTTCATTCTAAGCTGCACAAATTGGATTCCATTATCAATTAGCATCTTGGTTGTTTCCACATATCCCTTGATGGGGTTGGTAAGGATGGCATAAAATCCAAATTGCTCAGTTATCGTTGAATTGTTTCTCATAGAAGTACCCTTTAGAATATATGTTTTGATTGATGCTCCTTAAATTAACCGATTAAACCAATTTTCGAATAAACCTAAAGTGTACTTAACTACATCGTAGCCTGTTCACATCGTGAACAAAACACCTATTTATCAAAATTAATTGGGATTTCTAAAAATAACAAGCAATTATCCCAGGTAACTGGTCTATAGAACACTTTTGGGATCGAATCTTGAAAATTCTGGAGTATCCGGAAAGAATTCAGGAAGAAAAATTCATAAGAAACACGTTTTCTATCAAACAGACGTATATTGAGCAGGATATATTTTGTTTTCACCATATTATACAGCTTTATTTTTAAAAAAGAGGAAACTACGAAAACGTGTATAAGTGTTCTCATTTTCACCGTTGTGGTGGGTGTTCTTTACTGGAAACAGGTTATCCTCAGCAGCTTTCTCAGAAAAAGAAAACTCTTCAGGATTGTTTCTCATCGCTTAATGTGACCGTAAAAGAAATAGTGGGAAGTCCAGAACCTTGGTTTTATCGGCACAAGGTACAGCTTCCATTTGGCTTTGACAAAAAAAGGGGAGAAATTGTTCTGGGATGCTACGGAACTGATTCTCATACAGTTGTAAACCAGACCGGATGTCTCATTCAGGACAAGGATCTTACTGCAGTTGTATTGGTGATTCGTGAATGGGCAAAGAAATGCCATCTGAGCACTTATAATGAGCAGAACGGAAGCGGTTTTCTGAGGCACGTTCTTTTGCGTAAAGGCGCAGGCACTGGTGAGATTCTCATAGGATTAGTGACAAATGGAGGGCAGCCTCCAGGGAGCAGGCATTTGTCAAATCTTTTGTTGCAAATGTTAGAGAATCGGCTTGATAAAAAGAGCCGGATTGTGGGAATAGTTCAAAGTGTCAATACCAGAAGGACCAATGTGGTGTTGGGAGAAAAAGAGGTGCTATGGTGGGGAAGACCTTATTTGAAAGAAGTATTGGGATCTTTCAAGTTTAAAGTGGGGCTTTCCACATTTTTTCAGGTAAATCCATATCAGACACCAAATTTATATGATGAGGTCAGAAAATGGGTACCTGAAGGAGCATCGGTACTTGACCTATATAGTGGAACCGGAAGTATTGCCCTGTGGATCTCATCCAGAGCAACTGAAGTTAACGGCATAGAGGAAAACAGAGCCTCGGTTGCTGCGGCCAGACTTGCTGCAAAATTGAATAAAATTACTAATGTTAAGTTTATCGCAGGTGACACTGCTCAGTTACTTCCGGCAATGACAAAGAAAGGTTTTTCTGTAGCAGTAGTCGATCCACCTCGTAAAGGCCTTGACAGCAGTGTAATAAGAACCATTCTTGATTCTTCGTTGCAAAGATTGATCTACGTTTCCTGTAATCCGCAGTCTCTTGCCAGAGATATTTCTTTATTTAAAGACAGATTCAGTATAAATTCTGTACAGGGATTCGACATGTTTCCTCATACAGATCATATTGAGGCGGTAGCTTTGATGACAAGAGTTGGCAAGTAAGATGCTTGTAAAACTTTGCATTAATATCTGGCAAGAGCAGAGGGATACTTCAGGTTATTATTACAGGATATTTGAAATCGAAAGTATTCTGATGATTCGGAAAAACGTAATAATCCGAATATTACTATGGGAGTTCAACAATACCTGGTGCCCGCAGACAAATTCGCCATGTGGATTTCAAAAGCAGATGTTTGACAAAGATTTCACAAAAGAGGCGACCTGTTCAGGTCGTCTCTTTATACCAGGCGGACATTCAATTGATCAGAAATCTTCTCTCTTAATTTTTTCTCGACAACCGAAATCAGAGTCATGTTGGAGAATGCACAACCGGAACAATGGCCTTTAAGTTTAACCAGAACATCATTGCCATCGATATCGACCAGTTCACAAGAGCCGCTGTCCTGAGCAAGGACCGGATTAACGTCTTCTTTAAGAACGGTGCGGATTTTATCGATTTTCTGAAGAGTGGTGAGTCTGACCGGTTCTGCCTTGTTTTCTTTCTGGGTTATATTTCCTAATGTAGCATCGATGATTTTCTGGATCTCATCTCTGCAACCACCACATCCGCCTCCGGCTTTAGTGAAATTAGTGACATCATCGACGGTTTTAAGACCGTTTTCTATGACCGCTTTTTCTATTTCTTTATCAGTTATTCCAAAGCAGGTACAGATGACATGGCCTTCTTTGTGAGTTTGTGGAGAGATTTTTCCTCCATTTTCGAAGAAAGTGATTGCAGCCTCCAGGGCTTCCTGTCCCATCACGCTGCAATGCATTTTTTCTCTGGGAAGTCCACCCAGTGCATCGGCTATATCTTTGTTGGTTATTTTTTTGATTTCATCCAGGGTTTTGCCTTTACACATTTCAGTAAGCACAGACGCAGACGCGATAGCACTTCCGCATCCAAAGGTCTTGAAACGTATATCTGCGACTCTTCCATCCTTATCCAGTTTAAAAGTCAAGCGCAGTGCATCACCGCAGGTGATATTTCCTATTTCTCCGAAACCATCAGGATTCTCGATCTCACCCACATTACGGGGGTGCAGGTAATGATCGCGAACCTTTTCAGTATAATTCCACATACACTACTCCATCAAATTAATGGATTTACAAGAGATTCTCCTGAGGAACTCCAGTAATCCCGAAAACATCTTTTATGGTATATTCGAATTTCTCCAGAACTTTATTTGCATTATCTGCTTCAATAGGGATTCTTCCAGCGGCCACTCTGGAGTGACCGCCGCCGCTTCCACCCAGAATTGATGCCAATTTTTCTGCATTTACTCCGGCATTATCATCATTCTTTGATCTTAAAGAGTAGAAGATTTGGTTTTTAAAAAGCCCGGAGCAGATCATCCATTCCAGTTTCTCCAGACTGTGGAAAAGGTCTGCCATTTCAGCAATGTAGTCAGGAGTAGAGACAACTCCCAGGTGAGTATAACCCACGGTGTCATAAGTTACCGCTGATTCAGCAGCCTTGTAAATAACTTTGAAAAATTCCACGTCACGGTCAGGGTTTTCAATTCTTGAAAGTAATCGGTGGTCCATTATGTCAAAAAGATACTTGTAGCATTCCAAATCATCGGGAGATACTTCTCTACGCATATCTCCGGTATCGGTTTTAATGCCATAGAAGAGTGCAGTAGCCAACTTAGGTGTGATAGGACAATGGGCTTCCAACAAGTATTTAGTAATAATAGTGGATGTTGCACCGAAATTTTTTCTTATATCAAAGAAAAAGGTTGATCCTGGAGGAGGGTCATTGGGATGGTGATCTATGACTGCATCTACAGGAGTTGAGACCGGAAGAGAGACATTTCCCTTACCGGGGAAAGAGTCTACAAGTATGATTTTTTCAAAATCATCAATTTCGGTTAATACAAAAGGTACTGTTTTAATGTTAAGGAAGCGGATCATGGCTCGGTTTTCTGCTCGCCCCACAAAGCCACCAAAGGAGATGATTGAGGATTTTATTCCCCAGAAGGAGAGAAGATCAGAGATTCCAAATGCGGATGCCAGACAATCCGGATCTGGATAGTCATGAGTAAGGACAAGCACCGAGGAGGCTGGAATGATATGGTTTTTTAATTCTTCAATCTTTTCTGCAAAATCACCAGAATGATTTTTAGGAGTGTTGTTACAGTTATCCGTCATAGTATAATTTGCTGTCCAAGGTCCGGTTTTTAATTTTGCACAGATGAACGTTCTTTCCCCATAAAGGGGAATATTATATTTGCAATAAGGACCTTGCTTAATATAATATATGATTCTGAAGAATATGATTTTGAAGAGTAAGCCATTTTTAGAAGTGGACCAGATCTCTAATTACAGACTATCTGGAAGCGGGTAAAATTAATGAGGTATGCAATAATTTCTGATATCCATGGAAACGTAGAGGCGCTTATTGCGGTCCTCAATGATATTCGGGAAAAAGCTATTGATTCAGTAATCTGTTTAGGGGACATTGTGGGCTACTATCCTGATCCAGAGAGGTGTGTGGAATTGGTAAAAGAGAATGTGGATCTGTGTGTAGCCGGAAATCATGATTATGCAGCTATAGGTAAGATCGATACTCAGAATTTTACTTTTCATGCTTTTGCAGCCATGGAATGGACAAAACAGAATATTTCTGTTTCAGCACAACAGTTTCTCTCATCTCTTCCGCTTACTATTGAGAAGGATAAAATGTTTTTTACCCACTCTTCACCTTCCAACCCACAGGAATGGGTTTATGTTTTCCCCGACAGTGAAGATGCCGTATTTGAAGCTTTTAACAGCCTGGTTCATCCATTGAATTTCATTGGTCACACCCATTGGCCATCAATACTTATTCAGGATGAAGAAAAGATCATTCTTCATTCAGATCACCGGATAAAGGTTAATAAAGGCAACTATTATCTTATCAACGTGGGAAGTGTAGGACAGCCCAGAGATTTTGATTCGCGTTCATGTTATACTATTTTTGATTCTGAATCTTCAGAGTTGAGCCTTTTACGAGTGAGTTATAATTACCGGGAAACTCAGAAAAAAATAAAGGAAAATCATCTTCCGCTTTTTCTGGCAGAACGTCTGGAAAGAGGAAGATGATTTCACTTTAATCTGTGGTTGACCGAAAATAATCTTCTGCCAGTATCAGATTTCAAGGAAATACCTCTTTTTTTATCAAATCCTCTATTTAAATCGGTTCGTTATACATGGAAAAACTCTCAGACATTATCGAAAGAAAATTTCTTCCTTTTGTGGAAAAACCGCTGCGCTATACAGGTGCAGAACTGAACATTATAAGAAAAAAAACTGACGCCATAGATCTTCATGGAGTGCTGTGTTTTCCTGACCTCTATGATATAGGCATGTCACATTTCGGGTTACAGATACTCTATCATATTGTGAACAAGAGGGAAAGATGGGCTCTTTCAAGGTGTTTCACCCCCTGGAGTGATGCTGAAAAACTGATGCGAGATCTGAAGATTCCCCTTTATACTCTGGAATACTGTTCTCCTGTCAAGGATGCTGATTGGGTAGGTTTCTCTGTACAGTATGAGCTGCAATTTACAAATCTGGTTAATATGCTGGATCTTGCCGGCATTCATGTTTTCAGTAACGAAAGAGAGGAACACGAACCGATTATAATTGCAGGAGGACCCTGTGTGTCAAACCCCGAACCGCTGGCACCTTTTGTGGATGCCTTTGCTCTGGGAGATGGTGAACAGACGATAATAAGTATCTGCACGGTTCTGGAAAATGCCAAAAAAGAGGGCTTACTCAGACAAAAAAAAATAGAGCTGCTCTCAGAAATTCCCGGTTTATATATTCCCTCTCTTGTAAAGACACAAAAAGTGGGGAATTATATTGTTCCAGTTGATGGGCAAAGGGTGGTTACTGCTGCAAAAATAGCTTCTTTGGAAACGGAAAACTATCCTGAAAAACCGGTTGTTCCTCTGATTGAAGTTGTTCATTCCAGACTTGCTGTTGAAGTGATGCGGGGTTGTACCAGAGGGTGCAGATTCTGTTCAGCAGGAATCAACTATCGCCCGGTAAGGGAGAGGACTGTCCGGGATATTGTGGATCAGATTCGTTACGGGATCGATTCTACCGGATGGAAAGATGTAGGTTTACTGAGCCTTTCTACTGCTGATTATTCCTGTTTTTGTACACTTTTGACAGAAGCCAGAAAGATAAAACACAAAAAGCATGTTTCTTTTGGGCTTCCATCAACCAGGATCGATGCGCTTTCTGAGCAGCAGCTGGAGATTTATGAGAGCGTTACTTCGACTTCTTCCATAACAATTGCACCGGAAGCAGGAAGTATGAGGTTGCGCAAGGTAATCAACAAGGATTTTACCGATGAAATGATTTTTGAGACGGTAAAACGACTGTTGGACCGTAACGTTCAGACACTTAAACTCTATTTTATGGTAGGGCTTCCAAGCGAAACAATGGAGGATATAGATGCAATTGTGCAGATGGTTTCTTCAATTTCGGCTATGGTACGGAAAAAGTCGAAAAGAAGAGTTGTGCATGTAGCTATATCGCCTTTCTCACCTAAAGCTCATACTCCATTTGGAAGAGAACCCATGGAAAGTGTTGATACTTTGCTGCAAAGAAGTATTTACATAAAACGTGCATTGTGGTCTTTTAAAAATATTAAGGTCTCTTATCGGGACCCTCAGATTACTCTTCTGGAAACAGTAATGGCCAGAGGAGACAGGGCTGTGGGTCAGTTGATATTCGAGGCCTGGAGAAACGGTGCCCGTTTTGATGGTTGGGATGAATGCTTCAATATGGATAATTGGACTTCGGCAGCAAGAAAGTTAGGGATGGATCCAGATATATATCTCCAAAGGATACCAGTAACTGCAAAGCTTCCTTGGGCAGCGGTTTCGACTGGAGTATCTGAAGAGTTTCTTTTAGGTGAAGCAGAGAAAGCCATGCAGCAGATTACGACCACAGATTGCCGCAGGGACGGATGCAAGGGATGTGGTGTGTGCAACAGTCAGATTAAAAACAATCTGCAACGCGATAAGATTTCGGAGGAATCGCCTGGTAATGCTGATAAAGTTTCTTTGAGAAAAACTTCCGATGATGAGGCTTTTTCTTATCGCTTTATTTACCAGAAAACCGGATCATTGCGATTTTTAGGACACATGGATATGGTTGCTTTGTTTCATCGTGCTTTCCAGATGGCCGAAGTAAAGCTGGCGTACTCTAATGGCTTTAATCCTCATGCAAGAATATCCTTTGGCCCGCCTCTTCCTTTGGCGGTCTCAGGAGAGAGAGAGGCTTTTGATATAGTAACAACTGAAAAATTCGACAAAGATATCAGCGTCATTAATTCATTCTTGCCTGAAAAACTGAGAATTACCAATTTTTATCAATTAACGGATAAGGAAGCATCACTGAATTCATCCATTGTTGCTGTGAAGTATTATTTTGAAATGCCGCTTGCTAACCGCAGTGATCTTATAGAAGAGAGAATCCAGGGTTTGCTTTCCAGGGAAAATGCAGAAATTATTGTTGAAAAAAAAGGTGAAAAGAAGATAAAAGATGTAAGACCTGGAATAATTGAGCTTAAGCAGAATAGCGATGGCTCAGGGTTTTATGCGCTGCTTTCGATTAAACCACCATTTTCCTGTAAACCATCAGAACTGGTTTCTCTGTTATATCCAGAGCTTGATGTTACTGATTTTCTGGTAACAAGATGTAATTGTTATATTCTAAAAAATGACACTTTTGAGCCCCTGAGTTAATCCTTAATGGAGGAAGGGCTCTGTATCTGTAGAAAAATTAGTCAGATACTCTATTTCTACCTTGACTTGCCATTACCATGTTAATATAATGGATATTCGGTATAAAGGGTTTTCCTGCAAAATGAATCGTTATTTCGGTAATTACTGCATTATAAATAAAACCCGTGGCCTCTGATAGTTGACCCCAGACTTCCGGATTTAAAACAACGGGTGTACATGGAAGGTGAAGTTTTATGGCCAGCAGTGAATATGAGGTTGTGAATTGTTTGCTCAGTAATGACAATCACCGACTATGTGTTGTCAAGTCAAAAAGCGGAAACGAACAGTTTTTAATGAAATCCTGTGAGATAAATGATTCCGCTCTTGAACTGGGAAAAAGAAACCGATACAAGCGTGAGCTTGAATTTATCAGTATCTTTGATCATCCAAACATTTTCAAGCCACTCTCCTCTGAAAATATAGAAACCTCTGTATCTATTATATATCCCTACCGCAAAGGTACAACACTGCAGAGATTCTTTGCTGCAAAAGTTAATTTGAACATTTCTGAAAAATTAAAAATGATGATTCAGCTTATGGAAGCACTTGAACATATACACTCACGCGGTATTGTTCATGGAGATCTTCACCCGGGCAATATCTTTGTCAGAGAAGACAGGCAGGTAGAAATATATGATTGCAGTATGTGTATGACGGAAGAAGAATCTTCCCGAAGGCAGGATGGACTGGTTACAGGTACATATCCTTATCTGTCTCCAGAGCAGACCGGCTTTACAAGATTTAAAGTGGATACCAGATCTGATCTTTACTGTGCAGGAATAATTCTTTATGAGTTTCTGTCTAATCGCTTCCCATTTGCGGTCAAGACAAACACCATTGAGGAACTGCTGGATTTTATGCTTAAAACAGAACTGGAGCCAGTTCGCAGCATCCCATATTATATAAATGAAATACTACTAAAAGCACTTCGTTCAACACCGGAAGAACGCTATCAGACTGCAACCGGTTTAAAGTATGATCTGAAAACCGCCCTGGGTATTATTCAGAATCAAAATGAGGCTGAGAAGTTTATTCCAGGGGAGAAAGATACCATTATAGCAGTCAGCAGATTGCACTTTTTTATAGCGCGGGAAAAGGAGATCGAGACTCTTACCAAGGGCCTTTGGGCTTTAAAACAAAAGGAAAGTTCATCCTTTTTAATTACTGGTGGGGCTGGTATTGGCAAAACAGAGATTATCAGGAAATTTCTGTCAAAAGAAGAGATCGATTCTGTATATATTGTATCGGCCAGGTGTAATCGTTTCACCCCCAATCAGCCTTATTCAAGTATTCGAAGTTTAATGCTTGATTTTATGACAAAGATTCAGGAAAAAGACTCAAGGGACAAGGCTATTTTAAGGGATCGTCTAAATACTCTGTTTCTTGAATATTCAGGAATTATTTGTTCAGTAATTCCTGAGATGAAGGGCTATTTTGATTCTATTCAGAAAAACGAACAGGTGCAGAAAGAATGGGGAGCAGAAAGAATTTCTTACATGCTGGTATCGATGCTGGATATGATTTGCCAATCATTTCCGGTAATTTTTGTCATAGATGATTTGCAATGGATTGATGCACTCTCCATAAGCCTTCTGATGAAATTCAAACGCAGTGATTCTCCAAAAATGCTGATCTTTGCCTGTAAGACTGAAGGCAAATTGGGCAGGCACATCTTTAATTATTCTCTGGCAGAGATTGCTGATAAGATTATGGAGATTCAGCCTTTTTCCAGAAATGAAACAGTTTGGTTGATATATTCCATATTTGATCAGGTAAAAAATGAAGAACTCCTTGTAGACACGCTTGAGCATAAATGCAAAGGTAATCCTTTCGTGCTTTTTCAAATGCTAAGATATCTGCTGGATTCTTCCATAATTAAGAAAGAAAAAGAAAAATGGGCTTTTATACCTGAGTTGGTAAGTGAAATTCCTGGAAATCTGGATTCTGTCAGTCTTATAAAGCACAAAATTGCGAATTTATCTGAAAGGGAGCAGCATTACCTGAAGATAGGTTCCATGATGGGCGGACAAATAGAGCTGCAGATTTTAGAGGAAGTCGGTGGTTTTGATGACTCACAATCCAAATCGATACTTAAGAAACTGGAAGCAGAAGGATTTCTGATCACAAACTTCAAAGGTGAAGTAAGATTTGCTCATGACAAAATACAGGAAGTTTTACTTAATAGCATACCAGATGAGGAAAAGACTTTTATCTATGAGGCACTGGCTCAGGAATATGAGGCTTTAAGCTACACAAAAGTGGAGTACCTGTTTGATGCGGCGGAAACTTTTCGCAAAACTAAAAGGCTGGACAAGGCGGTTGAGCTTTGTGAAAAAGCTGCCAGATTCGCGGTGGAAAAGGCTGCTTATGAGCTGGCTATAACCTATTACCGCAATGCCCTGGACTTGATAGAGAAAATCTGCAGAAAAGGCAGCACTGTAAAATATGATAAAAGGAAGATAGAACTTGCTTTGGCAGAAGCTTTGATGCTTAACGGAAAATATGAACAGGCTTTGCTTCTATACAATAATCACTGTATTAATAAAGAAGACAATTCGATTGAGGATTGTGAAATTATTTTCAGAGTAGGTTGTATTCACCTGAATATCGGGGAATATCTGCAGGCTCAGGACTGCTTCCGTAACGCACTTGCCATACTTCAAATTCCATTTTGCAAGAGAAAGTCAGGTTTTGTCTTTAACACTTTTGTTCAGTTGATTTATCATCTTGTTTTGCGATCACCTGTCAGGTTTTTCATCACCAAAAAAGATGATATACGAAAAAGGCTGGCGGTAAAGATCCTCAATAAGTATTCTTACGCACTCTACTATACAGATATCAGTTCATGTTTTTACCCACATTTTTTGGCTTTAAACATCTCAATGACTTTGCCCTATTGTACAGAACGAATGGAAATTTCGATAAGACATGCTATTCTTGCATATCAGATATATTTCAAATGCAAAGCACTAGACAAAATAAACAAGATATTCAGTTTTATTAAAAAAACAGGTAATAAGAATCTGATTGCCAGCGCAAAAGCTATCAGTGGAATACTGCATTATTATCGTGCAAACTGGAAGGAAGCTGAAGACACTCTTCTGGAGAGTATTGGTGAATTTAAGGTAAACGGTGATAATCTGAATCAGATTCTCTGCCTGGAGCATCTTTTTAAGATTCATTTTCTCAAGGGAGATATAAACAGAGCTTATGAATATATTTCTCATGCAGTTACACTTGTAAAACATACTCAGGAGAGGCTTGAGATTAAACCTTTGACTGCAGCCAGAATCCTTATCGAATGTATGATGGATTCTAAAGCGGATCTTCAAAAAGAGCCCCAGTTTCATTTAATTTCAGATGCTTCCACTCCCTTTCTTTTGCAATCCCGCATAAAAATATTTCAATTGGAGTATGAACTGCTTAGCGGGAACTATAATCAAGCCTGGCGGATATGTTCAGAATTTTTACCTGTTTATAATAGCCTGTGGTTTAATTATGAGCATAGTGTAGAGCTTTTTTCACTGTCCTGTGAGCTGGCAGTAAGAGAGATATTAAACAGCAGAGCAAACAGGAGTGTCATCATTGACCGCAAGAAGGCTATGATGACATTTCGTAGTTCTTTAATTATGCTGCTTTTATCTTCTTTTCGATACAGAGCTTACAAAGGAGTGTGTTACCGGTTTCTTGGGTGGTATTTTTTCCTGGTTCTAAGACGAAAATATTTATCGGAATATTTTTTCAAAAAATCGGTCAGGTATTGTCATAAGCTTCAGATGAAGCTGGAAGAAGCCAGAGCATTGCGGGATTTGGGAATTTTTAATGATCAGCGTAATCTTCCGGGGATAGCAACCGATCACTATGATGAGGCATTCAAAATTTTCAGACAGTGTGGCGCTATTTTGGAAATTCAGAAAATCATAGACAGGGTATCACCAGATAAACACAAAAAATTCATGGAGGAAACTACCAGAAGTTGTCAAAACTTGGCCGAAAACTCTAATCAGATTCGTTTTGACACCCTTCTGCAGGTCAGCTCGTCCATATCTGAAATTGCTGAATTGCCGGTTTTGCTGAATCAGATTCTTTCCGGAATGATAAAAGCTACAGGAGCCCAGTATGGTTGTATATTCGTAAAGGGACAGGAAAATATTCTGAAGTGTATGCTTAAGCTGGATTTTCAGGGAAACAGGCTCGATGATGAAGAAGTTGCAATTTCATGGGAAATAGTAAACAGAGCTGAGGAAAGCAGGCAAATCGTACTTGTCAATGATGGGGGAGAGAAAATAACAAAGGATAATAAAGAAACAGAGAGAATCCGATCGGTTCTTTGTGTTCCGCTTTATAGAGAAAACAATTTTTTGGGTTGCGTTTACCTGGGTAATGATAAAGTAGCTGGTTTATTTTCGGAGAGTGCTGTAAAAACAGCTCAGATTCTTTCGGCACATGCCGGAATTTTGCTTGAAAATTCATATCTTATGGAAAAGTACAAGCAACTGAACCGTGATTTGGATAGTAAAGTCAAACAGCAGACACATGATATTATGGAAAAAAACCGTCAATTGGAGGCGGCAAATCTTAAACTGGTGGAATCAGAAAGGGTGAAAGGAGTTCTAAGTGGTACTCTGGTTCATGACATAAAAAACTATGCCGCAGGAATAGAAGGAAACCTTCAGTACCTTGGAAGAAAAATTGAACAGGATGAAAAGGTCAAGAGAGTTCTGGATGTGGTGAGTGAGACTTGTTCAGATATAGTCAGTCTTGCATCCAATCTGCTGGATATTTCAAAAATGGATGAAGGAAAGCTGGTTGTCAGAGCTGAGAGTCTTGATATTTCCTATGTTCAAACCATTGCAGAAAAGTTTTCAGTTAACACTTTGTTTGAAGAAAAAGAGATTCAACCTGTAATTATTCCCCCCAAAGCAAAATTCACCATTTATGCTGATGTTTACCTGTTAGAGAGGGTTTTACAAAACTTGTTCAGTAATGCAGCTAAATATGTACCCCGTCATGGAAAAGTGGAGATGCATTTTGAGGCTGGTGAGAAGGAAAATTTAATCTGCTTTTTCAATTCTGGTATTGCAATTCCTGAAAAAGAACGGGAGATTCTGTTTGAAAAATACGCCCGTATAGAGCAACATCATTCCCAGTATTCAAAAGGTTTGGGATTATTTTTCTGCAGAATGGTGATGAATGCTCATAAGGGAAGAATCTGGGTGGAAAACGACCAGCACGGTAATATTTTTAAACTTGCATTTCCCAAAAAATTAACGGAAAATATCGGCTTGGATTAGTTTTTCTTAACTGATCAGTATTTAAATGTAATGCAGTGATGTATATTTCTTTCGGTTTTTTTCTGAATACACATGCTTTCACCACAGCTAACAGAAGGTTAGTATGGCAAAGTTTTCCAAACGGCCCAAGATAGCATCGCTTTGCAGAACTGTATTGAAAGTTCTTTTATTTGCCGCAGGTGGATTCCTTTTTTACCGGAAACGGGAAAAAGTGAAGAAATCTCTTTTTCAGAATTCAGGGTTTATCCTTGCAGCAATTCATGGAATCCTATTATCACTGATTGCCTTAATTTATCGGCTGATAGTGGCATTAAACTGGATTATTCAGCAGGCCCGTTAAGTATTGTTTGATATTGGTTTCGCCCTGGATGGCATTGCTATTGCTTTTTTGTAATATGTTTTGCAACCAGGGGGATAAAAATGAATTCGTACGGCTATTTACGCTCAGTCGATTCTGGAGTGGATCAAATTCTTAACAGGCTCCCTGCTCTGTTAGAGAGAGATGGTTTTATAATCGTCAGTTCCATTGATGTAGCAGGAATTCTGAAGGAGCGTCTGAATATTGATTACCGCAGATACCATATCCTTGGAGTAACAAATCCGCCTCATCTTCTTAAAGCTTTGGATGCAGAACAGGAGATGGGACTTTTGTTTCCTGGTAATATAGTTGTGTTTCAGAAACCCGGTGGTGGGACAATTGTGGGTACGGTCAAGCTGACTACCTTGTTGGAGATAAGCGGAAACGAGGAACTCAAAGAAGTTGCACATTTTTTAGAATCGAAACTTAAAATGATTATCGATGAAATTTAGCTGGTAAATTCCCCATATTTTTCCTATTTTAATTACCGCAAATTGTTCATTTTATCACAGGTCTTCATAAGTCTGGATTTCTTTTATGTTTGTAAGCTCTATTGGGCAGGATTCTCATCGTTTTGAAACGCAAGACTCTCTAAAACCACTGGTTTTAGGTGGGGTGATCATTAACGGTTGTCCTGGATTATCCGGTAACAGTGATGCAGATGTTTTACTTCATGCCATCACCAACGCGATTTCCGGTATCAGTGGTGTGAACATTCTGGGCAAGGTCAGTGATGAGCTTTGTTTGAAAAAAGGGATAACCGACAGTAGAGTATATCTTTCCGAGGCCCTCAAAACCCTCAAAGGGTATAAGATTGTGCACGTTTCTATATCTATAGAAGCTCGTCGTCCTCATTTAGCAGATCACATTCCCTCTATCCGCTCTTCAGTAGCCAGTCTGTTGTCATTACAGATAGAGCATGTGGGTTTAACTGCCACCACCGGTGAGGGGCTTACATCTTTTGGAAAGGGAGATGGAATGCAGGCTTTGGTAATAATCACCGCAGAGAAGATCAATTGATCCAATATCAAGAGTTTTCAGGGATTTCATTTTTCCAGATCATCTGAGCTTTCTCAAACCAGAAGTGTGGTGATTCCAGCAAAAAAGGATAAGTTTCCGATGTACATTTTTTAATCATATCTGAAAAACTTTTGTAAATATCTTTAGCACTCAGATTATCACCAGTTTTTAAGAAAAATAGCATTTCCATATAATAAATCTTGGCAAGTTGAACCGGGCTGGAATAAGTACTATCACGAAGTGCCTGAGAAAGCCAGACATGGCAATCCTTGAAAATTTTCTCTTTTTCTTCTTCTCTGCAAAATTTCAGGCTAATAAATTTCATGAATCCGATCATATAAGGATTGAAACAAGATTTGTTGATTGCTGCAATGCGCAGGCAGTCTTCTGCCAGCAGATATGCATAATAGCTGGCTGACTTATCTCTGGGATATAGAAATGACAGATCAGAACCGGACAGTTCGATCATCCTTTTTCGCCTGGAAATTGCTTTGGAGAGAAGCTGTTTTGTCCTGCTATCTATGCTTGAGCGGAGAGCAATGGAACCGGATTTATCCAGAATGTTAAAATGTGTTAAATCGACAGAACACATGTAGCATTCGGTGCAGATGACTGGACGTAAACTGAAAAAGTCAAAATCATTATTTTCTCTATTAATAGCGCAAGGGAAATGATCATCGTCTTTCCAGCACCACTTTATTGATGAACAATCCAGAAAATAGCCTATTACGTTTTTTGAGCCACATATTTTGCAGGAACAATTTAGGCGATTCATCCCATTTTCATTAAATGTGTAATTCAGATATTTAGGTGATTTGCATTCAGATTCAAATTCAGCCAGAGTGTCTATAACCGGTATTGCCTTATTAAGGTTAGTTGTATCCAGAATTTCTCGCACAGCTTGAGACGGGCTAAGAAGGTATAGAGCTTTTTTGGATTCCTGGAGTTTCTTTTGAACATTAAGAAAAAGACGAATAATGCTGGAATCAATTAAAACGGTATTGGATAGGTTGAGAACCAGATGGTTGTTATTATACTGGTTCAAATGTGAAGTGAGTTGAGGAGTAAGAGTCATCAGGCAACTCAT
>CAYYNL010000017.1:0-38023 GCA_964472925.1 uncultured Fibrobacter sp.
AATACCGATTATTATCTGGAAGCAAATGCGCCTCATCCAACTACGGGAGTTAGGTTCAAGAAAAAGAGTATCCTTCCGAAAAACTAAAGTCTTCTCTGTATCAATGTGGAATTTGTCGGTACACAAAATTGGAAATTTTTGAATTTGAGTTAACCAGCATTTGCTCTCAGTTTATCGACAAACATCTGACGGTAGAAAAACAGTTTGGGATCGGTAACCCGGAATTTTCTTCCTCCAAAAGAAATATCGCTACCAGTTTCGGCATGTATTCCGTATCCGATGTGAACATGAGGTCCACTGGTTCTTCCAGTCATGCCAACAGTTCCAAGGACCTGGCCTTTTTTAACTCTGGTACCATTTTTAACATATCTTCTGTCCATATGAGCAAAGAAAATCACCATTCCATCGGCGATTACTCCCACGGTTCTTCCGGCCACTTCATTTGTAAGTAAACTGGCTTCCCCGTCAATCGGACTTATAATTTCAGCGCCATATTGTGCGGCCACATCCAGACCATAATGTGGTTGCCCCCCACCGGTCCCTCTCTCACACCAATCACCTGTAATGTAAGATAATGAATCACCAATCATGCTTTTAAAGAAGCTATAAACCGGCAAAAGCTGCCTCTCTTCAGGGTTAGTGATTTTCTGAGGTGGGTAAAAATCAACTTCAAGACCATCCGGAATGCGATCCGGGATTTTGATCACTGTCTCCCCTTCAAGACGGGTAAGGTTATGAGTGGAAATTACTTCCAGAACGTATTGATTTATTTCCTCAAAACTGGGTACAACAGCCCTGAAGTGGCAGATAGCGAATTTGGCCAGTTTATAGATCGACTCACCCTGGCTGAACTTATGAGTGTAAATTTTATCTCTGGCAATGGACAATTGCTGAGGGGCAACCGGACGGGGAGCAATTGACTGATCCACTTGGGAATTTAATCCATAAATTGCCACCAGTATCGCAGCCGCACACAGTTTTGGAACAGCTTCAATGAATACAACTTTTCTATTCCTTACTGCAGGAACAGGAGTATTTAATACGAATTGAACTCTCTTAGCCAACTCATCAAAGGCTTTGGTAACAGCCGCACTTTTGTTAAAAGACTGTAGTGGTTTACCCTCATCCTGAGCATCCCTTACGATTGCAGATTCTGGTATTTCAAGATCAAACATAATAGATTGAGGCAGTAGTGAAATACCATTACTCCCTTCAAATGAAACCTGCTCACAGAGATTTTCCAGATATTTACGGTTTTCACTCATGGTACGGGTTTTACCCTTGAGTTTGGATTCCTGATTGCCGAATACCTCATTTTTAATTATCCTGATCCTCAAAGCAGGATTGCGTTCTGAGAGGCGGCTTACATTCGACAAGTAGTCACGAAGGCTCTTGGTGGACAGTGCATTGAGAGTAACCGGGATAAGGTTAAGATCGCTGTGCAGATAAAGATATCTGGTCAGTGAGTTCCATACAGAAGGAGTATCAAGAATGATATACTTATAATATTCACGGCAAGAATATAGGTTAGTAACTAAATTTTCCAGTTGCAGTCTTGATGGGGTCTTAAAAAGATCAGAATTTGCAGGAATAAGGTCCAGGCCAGGCTGAATTTTGATTGTCAAGGAGGTAACAGAGGCAGCCTTAATTGCCTTATCTATCAGTTCATTGTTTTTGATGTGCAGAATGTCACGAACTTTTCGGAAAAAAGATTCAGCCCGTGAGATCTGTCCACTTGAAAAGCGTCTGCGAAAAAGTTCCCAGGAAGATTGTAATGTATTTTCAGATTTGTGGCCCAGAGCTACTGTAGCACTCCCCTGAACATCCAAATCTATTATCAGTGTAGGGCCTCTTTTGGAAAGAGATGCTGCCAGATTGGTAGCGACAGTCGATTTACCTACTCCGCCCTTGATATTTGCGATATGAACAATTCCACCGTTATCCGTATCAGCAAATATCAGAGCGTTTTTGGCCCTTACACCCATTTATTAATCACTTTACAATACCTGTTGCACCGTATCGATAATGGTCTCGATTTCAGTTGGATTGGAAAGGATGCGATCTTTATCATGTCGAGCCCGATCGGTTATAAAATATGCATCCTCTTCAGCATTATACAGTATAACTGGTACATTTTCAAGCTTTTTGCCAACATGAAAGTAGTTGTAAATTGCTTTCCCTTTTTTCCAGGTCCCCATATCAAGCAGTGCCAGATTTGGCTTTTCCGATTCCACTGCAGTCATCAATTCGTTGCTGTTAGTGCAATCAATTATTTCATACTGTTTCTGGATTGCCTCCTTCAGCTGCGTCTTTCTTTTCTTTGCATCATCCAACAATAATATCTTCACATGACCTCCAAAGGGTGATTAAATTATTTACAATTCTTAGAGTATAGTCTGAAGAGAATTCTTTATCCGGCAGTTTTTAAACTGAAATGTTGCCAAAGATTTTCAGCCTTCTGGTAATACTCCCCTGCATTCGCATCTTCCATAATTTCTTTGCAAAGCTGCTTTGTTTTTTCTATATCTTTTTTACTGCTTAACAATGCTATTTTCCATTTTATGGCGACATGACGGTGCTTGAAACGTTTATCGTTCAAAGCCTCCTGCAAATACTTTATTGCTTCGTCTGTCTGGCCCAGGTTTTCATAACAGGCAGAAATGCCCTCCAAAGCCTGACCACTCACAAATTCAGCGGTTTTTTTTGTAGTCACTGCTTTTTTATACCAGTCTATAGCCTCCTGATATTTATTCTGCTCAGAATAAATACAGCCAAGCATATATGCTCCAAAAACAGCTTGAGGAGTCGAACCGTAATCTTTTACGGTTGCAGAAAACTTTTCAATTGCCTTATCGTAATTTCTATCCTGATAAGCTATAATCGCCTCACCAAATGAGTTCAGCGCATTTTTCTGGTTTTTGGCGCTAATCTGTTTAAAAGTAAGAGATGCACCAAATAAGATCAGAATTCCAATTGCAAATCCAGCAATCATGGTACGGTATTTCACAATATTATCTTTGGCGTTGAGTATCCATTCCATTACCGGATCTTCTCTCAACTCCTTTTTATGGCTATTGTGTTTGATATTCAATTAATACCTCCTTGAAATAAACATGCTGGCAAATTATACCAGCGTTATGTTAAAATATTAGATACCAGCAATATAATAGATATCGAGTATACAAAAATGTTTCCTCTGGCAGGGGAAAGTCAAGAGAAAGCAGTTTGTTAGCGATTCCTGAGCGCTGAAATTAAAATTCGTCAGGAGAGAGCATATATTTTGTTATTTGGAGAAGAAATGAAAACGGATGAAACCAGAGATCTTATTAAATATCTCAATGAACAGAATGAATTGCTTAAATCACAGTTGATGAATACGTCACTGATTCATGAACTGACTAAAGTACTTCACTCCTGCACCGACTTTGAGGGTATCATCAAAACAGTTCTTCTGGCGATACAGGAAATAATAGAGTTCGACCGGGTAATTCTTTTTAAAATCAATAAAAATAACTTCTGTCTGCAACCAGGTTATCAGGTGGGAATCAATGAAGAAGAAATAAAAACACTTTCAATACCTCTGGGTTTCGAGGGTGGAGAGATCACCGATGCCCTCTTTTTAAACCGGCATATCGTGGTTGAAACGCCCGATAAAGAGGATCTGTTTTTCCAGAAGCTCAAATCCCAATCATATCTGATAGTACCATTGATAAGTAAATTAAACAAGAAATGCTGGGAAGCAAAATCCTGCGATCGTACTATGTGTCCCGCTCACAGCAGCTTTAATCCATACTGCTGGAGCATTGCCGGTTCTTCTCAACTGAATCGGGCGGAATCCGAAAACCAGAGGCGCTCAAACTGTATCTTCTGCTCCTGCTTCAAAGCAGAAGGGGTTTTGTGGATGGACCGAAACTCCAGTAGTATTCCAATTTCCAGTGATAATATAACTACAGTGACTGCAATATTGAATATGGCAGGCATAGTAATCGAAAACTTCCGTATACTTAATGATCTTGATCAGGCAAATATCGGCCTCCAACAAGCAAACCAAAAACTCAAACTGGTTAACCATGACCTGCAACTGGCACAGGCAAAAATCAGAAGTGACCTTGAACACGCCCGTACAATTCAACAAGGCTTGCTGCCTCAGGATCTTGAAAACACCTCCGCATTTTCATTGGGTGCCCGCTATTTATCTGCAGATGCGGTGGGTGGAGATTACTATGATGTTTTCAGTATTGCTCCAGGAGTCTTCGGGTTGGTTGTAGCCGATGTAAGTGGACATGGAGTAGCATCCGCACTGATCATGTCCATGGCTAAAATTCTTCTTAAGACTTTCGCTGCAAATGAACAATCACCCCAAAAAACCCTGGAAAAGATAAATCAGACCTTTTTGTCCGAAGTTAAAACCGATAATTTCGTAACCATTTTTTATGCTATTCTTGATACTACTAATCATAAAATCCGCTACACTTCAGCCGGCCACTGCCCTATACTGCTTTTTGATCGTGTAGCAAAAACCTGCACTCGTATCAAAGCAGATGGACTGTTTATGGGAGTATTTCCAGATATGATGCTCTCAGAAAGCCAACTGAGCTACATTCCTGGAAATATTCGTCTGGTACTTTACACTGATGGACTTATCGAAGCAAAAAACAAGGCTGAAGAGATGTACGGTGTTGAAAGACTGACAACATGTTGCTTCAAGACTCTGGATGTTCCACCAGAACAGACTGTAGATTTGATACTTTTTGACCAGAAGGCTTTCAGCGGAGATACCGCTGTTCCTGATGATGATATCACCATTCTGGTTATCGATGTTTAGCAAGTCTATGCTCGTATCCGACTTTTGGGTTTCACGCTACTGGGTAGGTCTGTTAGCAAACTACTTGCGAAAAACCAAGAATTGACAATACCGCAAGCCCTATACTCTATAAGGCTGTAAGCTGCTATGTATTCGTCTCCAAAGAATCGACCGATTCAGATAAATTCCTGATCTTTTAAAGGCAGAAGTGGATAGAAATAGCTGCCCGGGAAACTATTCATATTAAAAATTGTCTTAAACCTAAAAACCAGTAGATTGACGCGGATAACACGTAATCTATTGCGCATAAAGGCTTTCAGTCTTTTCGGTCTTATCACCAGTAGATAAAACCTTCAAGGACTTCAAGCCTTCCTGCATCAATATGTTCTTCATCGTCACCTACTGCGGTTTTTAGGTTAAAAAAACAAGAGAAAGCCTCTGATACTAACTTTTAACTCAAGAATTTCTATATTGTTACCGATATTAATAATGGATCATAGGGAGAAACTCCAGGGACGGAAATACTTCCAGGGAAGGAAGAGACTCCCTATCAAAGAAAGGCAGGTAAGCTTATGCAGATTAAATCAGTCAATGCAGCTTACGGGGCCAAACCTTTAGAATCTACCGCAAAGAGCGGCAGAAAGGCAGCCCCGGGAAAAATGGCGGCTGTTCCAAGTGAGCAGGTGGAATTCTCTGAAGCATCGCAGAATCTTCAGAAATTAACAGAAACGGTTAACTCGATTCCTGAAGTTAGAATTGAACTGGTAGAGGAAATCAAAACGAAGATCAAACACAATGGCTATCCACTGGAATCAAATTTGTACAAAGCAGTCGAAAAACTATTGAACGAAAAAATTATCTGATTCCCGAAGAATTCTGGGTGGATATCGTAACTCCATGATATCCCCCATTATTTTTTCTCTTGCCTTTAAAAAATTCTTAACCCATATTAAGTAACTGTTTTCTTAAGCGCCCGGGTGGCGGAATAGGTAGACGCTGCGGACTTAAAATCCGCTCCTGTGAAAACGGGGTGCCGGTTCGATTCCGGCCTCGGGCATACTAAAGAAACAAGGAGCATTATACTTGCTTCCTTGAATTTCACTATATGAACAGATTGTAATTGGACAAATCCGCTTTCTCCAGGTAAGTTGCCACTCCCCCTATCTCTACTCCATCGATTAGCTCTTCTTTTTTAATTCCCATAATATCCATTGACATAGAACAGGCCACAAATTTTATATGGTTATTCCTTGCCTCTTCAATAAGCCTGGATAACGAGAAGACATTCTTATGTTTCATAACCTGCTGTATCATAAAAGTGCCTATTCCTGCCATGTGCATCTTGGAGAGCTTAACTTTTGAAGCACCTCTGGGCATCATCACCCCAAACATTTTCTCTAAAATATTCTTTTTTACCGTAATTTTTTCATTCTTGCGCAACAGATTCAATCCCCAGAATGTAAAAAACATGGTGACCTGAGCCCCCATTGCAGCAGCTCCATTGGCAATAATGAAAGCGGCCATCATCTTATCGAGGTCATTGGAAAACACCACTATTGTTTTGTTGTTTTTTTTCTCTTCTTCGATTCTGGATTCTCCCAATGATCTGCCCTTTTTTACAAGTGCAGTATAGGTTCCATCACTGCTTGACAAACTCAGAAGAGAATTCCCGGTTCTTTTGCACCATGAAGGAATATCAGCCACAAAACCCTGCTCTGTAGCCTTTATCCGTACAATTTCTCCTTCCTGCATCTTGTTCATTGCCTCTTGAAGTTTCATAATTGGCCCCGGACACTGCAGTCCACATGCATCGATAAACACTTTAGCACCAATTGAGCTATCATTTGAGTCGGGTAAAGAATCGGATGGTTTGTTAACTGGTTCAATGTATTCAGTCCCCAATTCGCTGTCAATAAACATAGAGTAGGTTTTATATCCACCGGAAAGATTGTAGACCTCAAAACCATTTTGGCTCAATATACGGGCTGCAATGTACCCCCGCAATCCTACCTGACAATAAACTATTACAGGTTTCTCCCTATTCAATTCATTAACTCTATCCCTGAGCTGCTCCAGAGGAATGACTAAGGAACTGCTAATAGCACCCTGCTCATGCTCTATTTCTGTGCGGACATCCAATAGCGTATAGTTCTGTCGTATTCTTTCGATATCCTCAGCATAAACTACCTTTGACGTGTTATTCAGGATGTTTTCAGCAACGAATCCTGCAATATTGACCGGATCCTTGGCGCTTCCATAAGGCGGCGCATAAGAGAGTTCCAGTTCAGCAAGATCATGTACGGTTAATCCATGCCTTATTGCAGTAGCAAAAATGTCAATTCTTTTGTCAACTCCATGCTTTCCGATTACCTGCGCACCAAGAAGTCTTCCAGTATCAGGAGTAAATAATATCTTTATGGAAACAGGATAGGAACCAGGGTAGTATTGGGCATGATTTGAAGAGTGAGTGTAAGATTTAAGGTAAGCTATTCCAAGTTTTTTTGCCGTCTTCTCATTTATTCCACTGACCGCTGCGGTAAGATCAAAAATCTTGCAAATAGCAGTTCCCTGAGTATTTTTGTAAATCGTTTCTTTTCCACTGATATTATCAGCAGCAATTCTGCCCTGACGATTTGCAGGACCTGCAAGTGGGATATGAGCTTTCTTACCTGAGACCAGATCAGTAACTTCAACTGCATCACCCACCGCATAGATATCCTTAATATTTGTTCTCATATGCTTATCCACGATTATGGCACCTCGCTCATTGACCTCTATTCCAGCTTCCTTTACAAAGCGAGTGTCAGGTTTCACTCCGATTGCCAGAATCGCCATATCCACATTGAGAATTTCACCGTTATTAAGTGTAATATCCAGAGTTCCATCTTCTCTGTCTGTAAAAGCATTTGCTCCATTTTTAAGCAATAAGCGGACACCATTAATCCGAAGATGCTGATGAAGGATCTGTGCCATTTCCCGATCAGCAAGAGCAAAAACCTGATCCATCAGTTCGATTTGAGTAACTTCTAAGCCTCGGTGCCTGAGATTCTCAGTCATCTCAAGTCCGATAAATCCACCGCCGATGATAGCAGCTTTTCGGATTTTTCCACTGTCAATAGCCTCTTTTATTCGATCCATGTCTGGTAAGGTGCGTAAAGTGTAGACATGCCTGCTGTTGATTCCTTCCACGGGCGGCCGCACTGGTTCTGCACCTGGAGATAGTACCAGATAATCATATGATTCTTCATAAGTTGCCTTATCGGATTTAACAGTAACTGTTTTTTTGACTGTATTTATTGCGATCACTTCGGATTTAATCCTGACATCCACCCTGAAACGCTTACTGAACTGTTCTGGTTTGGAAATCAGCAGCGCCTCCCTGTCTTTAATGGTTTCTCCGATATGATAAGGAAGGCCACAATTGGCAAAAGAAATGTATTCTCCTTTTTCGAACATGATTATCTGTGCAGCCTCATCAAGCCTTCGCATGCGTGCAGCAAAACTGGCTCCTCCTGCTACTCCACCAATAACTAAAATTTTTTTCATTTATAACCTCAACAGAACTAAAATCTTTATTAAAAAGGGCGGAGAAAACTGATAGTTTTTCCACCCTAAGCGACAAACAGTAAAACCATTAAATGCGCAAGATAAGGTACCCTCTCCATACCTCATCTATGCATAAACAGATCAAAACTCTAAAGCATTCAGATAAACCTGCTCTGGCTGTACCCCCACAAACTCTCTTTCCACCTGTCCATTGCGAAATATTAACACTGTAGGAATACCGGTAATACCATACTGGCTGGATGTCACCGGATTCTCATCCACATTGAGCTTAAATACATTAACTTTTCCAGCCATCTTTTCCCCTATTCTGTCAATAATCGGTCCCACCATCCGACACGGTCCGCACCAGGGCGCCCAAAAATCCACCAGTACAGGTTTCTCAGAGTCGATAACATCCTTTTTAAAAGTAGCATCCGATGTTGCTGTTGCCATAAGGGCCTCCTTTTATAATGTGTAAGTTTCTTTTCCATCACCTTCCTATGCAATGGCTGTACCAACTTTAATTTGCCTAATTTCTTCATTTTTCGAGAATTTGTGCTTCGATGCCTTTAAATAGTATATTGCATTGCAACAGTGCAACACTTCTAATACAACAGAAGGTGGAGAAATGCAATGCCTTAAAGAGTATCAATTAACAACACAATGCCTGGAATCGATTCTTCAAACCCTTGCAGAAGGCCTTTTTCTTACTGATGAACAGGGGACTATTCGTTACTGCAACAAAGCCTTGGAAACAATGACCGGAAAGAGTTCCAAAGATATATTAGGGCAAAAGTGCTGCACATTAATGAAAGAGAGCTGTAACCCTCCACCTGAGTGTAACCTTTTTTCAAAAGGTGAAATCATTAACACCGAATGTACACTCCAGCACCAGTCAGGCAAGAGTATACCTGTATTAAAAAATGCCCGGGTACTAAAGGATAGTAATGGCAAAATTCTGGGAGCAGTGGAGACCATTACCGATATTTCGATTCTGAAAAAAACAGAACAAAAACTTTATCAATTGGAACAGAGCAACACTCAGAAGAAACAGTTCAGCAGAATTGTAGGAAAGAGCAAAAAGATTCAGGATATCTTCGGACTCATTAAGTTTGCAGCCTCCTCAAATGCCACAGTACTAATCACTGGAGAAACCGGAACCGGAAAAGAACTGGCCGCTTTAGCAATTCATGAGAACAGCCTTCGCAGTGCTGGTCCTTTTATAAAGCTAAACTGTTCTGCACTTCCTGAGACACTCCTGGAAAGTGAACTCTTTGGACATGCCAGAGGAGCATTCACAGGAGCAATTAAGGATAAAATAGGACGATTTGAGATGGCCGAGGGAGGGACTCTTTTTCTGGATGAGATCGGAGAGCTCTCTGCTCTGATTCAAGTGAAATTATTACGTTTTTTACAGGAAAAAGAGTTTGAAAGAGTTGGTGAAAACATTACCCGCAAAGCTGATGTAAGAATAATTGCTGCTACCCACCGCGATCTTCGTAAACTGGTTACCGAAGGAACCTTCAGAGAGGATCTGTATTACAGGCTAAAAGTGTTTCCAATTCATATTCCGCCATTACGTGATCGTAAAGAAGATATAGGTCAACTAATAGAGCATTTCATACACAAATTCAACCTTGAAACCGGTAAATCGATTCAAGGTCTTACTCATGAAGCTGCAGTAACCATGATGGATTACTGCTGGCCGGGAAATATCAGAGAACTGGAAAATGCTATCGAACATGCATTTGTCACCTGTCAGGATTCCCGGATAGACATTTTTGACCTGCCTTTGGAGATCCGTAAAGTAGAACTCCGCAAAAGCATCTGTACAGCGGGGCAACAAAACCAAATTTCCATACCTGGTTTTTATCATCAGAAAAAACCTCCCCTTACCGATGAGATATTCATGTCTGTGCTGAAAGAAAGTAATGGCAATCAGTCTGAAGCAGCACGCCGGCTGGGTATCGATAGAACTACTGTCTGGCGAAAAATGAAAAAACTGGGAATGATTTAGCTGATTTCGTTCGATAACTTGTTCTGTGCCCTGTAATGAGAGCCTTGAACCAATGCTGTTTTTTTTAAGTATTCGTGAAGATAATTTATTGATCCGTTTTTGTCCGCACTCCAGATAGGAGCTACAAGCCCGAATTCAGGCTTTGAATCTGCCATTATGCGATGAATATATTGGTCGGGCCGTAAACGACAGAGAAAATCTCCCAGTAGCTTTGCATATTCTTCTATGGTAAGTGGTGTATAAATCTTATTTTCATACCACTGATGGATTTTGGTGTTTTTTATTACCATCAATTGATGAATTTTGATACCTGAGACCGGCAGCAAAGAAAGTCTTTGGGCAGTTTCCGCCACCATTTCAGCCGTTTCTCCAGGTAGCCCCAGCATGACATGCGCTACAGTTTCTATTCCGGAATTTGCCAGTCTTTCAACCGAGCTGACAAAGTCAGAAAATGTATGATGACGGTTAATAAGAGTTAAAGTGCAGTCATGGGAACTCTGTAGTCCAAGCTCAACACTCAGAAAAGTACGGGTTGACAGTTGGTCCAGATATTCAAATATTTCATCTGTGAAACAATCAGGACGAGTACCCAGGGCCAGTCCTATGACTTTTGGTATTTCCAATAAGGGTTCGTAAATAGAACGGAGCAGACTTAGGGATCCGTAGGTATTGGAGTAAGGTTGGAGATAGGGAATAAAAAGATCAAATCCGGGAGCTCTGTTGATAGCAGTTTTAAGCTGTTCCACTGGTGGACAAATGTTTTTAACAGCTGGACTGAATGAAAGATTATCACAGAAATGACACCCGCTTTCGCTCTTGGTGCCATCTCTGTTTGGACAGTTGAATCCGCCATTTATCGGGATTTTTAAAACCGGCTTCCCGAATCTTTTTCTGATATAATTCCGATATGAATTATAGTTTAACAAAGGAGTTTACTTCTTAGCTCTTTTTTTCGCTTCATCCTTTAAATCGAGAGGCTTGACTTCCTTTTCTTCATTAAGATCATTGAGATCATCCATGATATTGACAGGAGCAGCCTTGAGCCTTTGCTGTGAACCTTCTGTCTCACTGCTGCGAAGCTCTTTTTTCAACTCATCTATCTGATTTTTGGTGGTTAATTTCATTGCCTGTCCATTAGATTCGGCCCCAGGTTTTGCGCCATATTGAAGCCTGTCGATACGGTCTTGGATTTTTTCTTTGCGCAAGGCATCCGAGCAGTATGCCAGACACATTTTCCAGGTCTCCAGAGCTTCCTCTTTTTTTCCTTTTTCTTCCTGCGCCAAAGCCAGATTATCATAGAACTCATCTTTTTCGGGTTCAACCGAAATAGCAAGTTTGTATTCAGCTATACCTTTATCAATATCCTTATCTCTTTTCCAATAGATATTGCCCAGTTCCCAATGTGCGCTTCCATTTTTGGGATTAGCGATATTTACCTGTTTTAGATATTTTTTAGCTTCTTCGTAATTGCCTACCGCAATAAGACATTTAGAAATATTTATCAGAGCTTCCTCATGCACTCCTTCAATGGCGATAACCTGCTTATATTGAGCGATCGCCTCTTTGTAGTGGTTAGCATTGGCATAGGAAGTTGCCAGATTCATACGTGCGGTAATGTTCTGAGGATCCAGTTGTACTGCCTGATACAGAGCATTAATGGCATCCTGAGTTCGTCCCAACTGTTCGTAAGCAATAGCCAGGTTCCCCCAGAGGGCAGAATTGCGATTTTGAATTCGCATGGCCTTTTTAAATTCTTCGACTGCGTTGGAGTATCTTCCCCACCCCAGATATGCATATCCCAGATTGTACTGGGCTTCGAAGTTGAAAGGTTCTCTGCTTGTGACCTGTCTGAAAGCGGTCACCGCTTCACTGTAAGCACCTCGCTCTAACAGTGCCTGACCAGAAGCCATCAATTCCTCAACAGATTGAGCTGATACCATAAAAATGGTGATCAAAAGGACAAAGAGAGTCTTTACCATCTGAATTTTCATATTCACCCCGCTTAATGCATTTTGGATGGATCTGCTTTCTCGATAAGAGAAAATAACTATGAGGGAGAACTCTTTCAAGTCTTATTTCAAGAATTATCTGATTTCTGCAGTTAACCGGATTACACAGAGTGCTGCCTTGAGTGCATTGTTTTTTTATCATTAACAGCCTGAAAAGCCGCCAGATTCCTTTTACAAGGGGAAATTTCTTAATGGCTTTTGCTTAATTCAATCTTCAGATATAAGTCCATGGCTGATACTAAGCAGGGCAAATTGTATATTAAACAGGTTTAACGCAAAACAGAAGGATTATTCAATGTGTCAAGATTCGTTTAAAGAGTATCAGAATCCGTTACTTGAACGGTATGCATCAACTGACATGTCCTATATTTTCTCCCCGATAAATAAATTTTCCACCTGGAGAAAACTGTGGCTGGCACTGGCTGAAAGTGAAAAAGAACTGGGACTTGCGATCTCTGAAGAGCAGATTGAAGAGATGAGAGCTCACATATTTGATATAGATTTTGACTTGGCTCGCAGCTATGAAGCCAAAACCAGACATGATGTTATGGCTCATGTCTACACCTTCGGTACATGTTGCCCCAAAGCGAAACCGATAATCCATTTGGGTGCCACTAGTGCATTCGTAGGCGATAATACCGATCTGATTCAGATTCGTGATGGTTTAAAGCTGATTCTGAGCCGCATGGGTGAGCTTATCAGCCAACTTAAAGGATTCGCCATCCAACATGCAGATCTGCCGACACTGGGTTTTACCCATTTTCAGCCAGCTCAACTGACTACAGTAGGAAAACGAACATGTTTGTGGCTCTATGATTTATTATTGGATTTCGAAGCGATTGAGCAATTTCTCTCCACACTTCCTTTTCTTGGTGTTAAAGGTACTACCGGTACCCAAGCCAGCTTTCTTTCACTTTTTGAAGGAGATCATGATAAAGTGAAGAAGCTGGATGTTATGGTATCTGAAAAAATGGGTTTTAAGCGAATAATTCCGGTTAGTGGCCAGACCTATACCCGCAAACTGGATTACCAGGTTGCCTCGCTTCTTTGCAACCTTGCTCAGTCCCTTCATAAAATGGCTAATGACATCCGCCTGTTGCAGCATCTCAAAGAGATTGAGGAACCGTTTGAAAAAAGCCAGATCGGATCATCTGCTATGGCCTATAAACGTAATCCCATGAGATCGGAGAGGTTAACCTCATTATGCCGCTATATTATCTCTTTAAGTCAATCTCCGGCTATGACTGCAGCAGAACAGTGGTTTGAACGTACTCTTGATGATTCTGCCAATAAAAGGCTCTCGATTCCTGAAATGTTTTTGTCAGCAGATGCATCACTTTTAATCGCGAATAATATTTCCGATGGTTTGGTTGTATATCCAAATGTGATTCAAAAACATATAATTGAAGAACTTCCTTTTATGGCCACCGAATCCATAATAATGGCAGGTGTAAAAAAAGGCGGTGATCGTCAAGAGTTGCACGAACATATCAGATGCCACTCCTTAGAATCTGCCCGTCTGGTAAAAATGGAGGGAAAACCCAACGATCTTCTGGACAGAATAGCATCGGATCCACTTTTTGGCCTTTCAAAAAGCGATCTTCAGAACTTACTTAATGTTTCGGATTTTGTAGGGAGGGCGCCTTCTCAGGTAAGAGAATTTATTGCCGAATATATCGATCCATTACTGAAACGCTCTGCAGCATTTGGCAAAGCCGGAAATTATGAGCTGACAGTGTAGGGATAAACGAATGCTGGCAGATTATCATGTGCATACCCCCTATTGCGGTCATGCTCACGGCAAAATAATCCAGTATGTGCAATCAGCTATCATCTCAGGTTTACATGAAATCGGATTTTCCGATCATCTGGGCAGATATTATCTGAGCAGAAGTCAGAGGCGCCGGTACTGGGACTGGGGGATGGATGAAAAGAATATCGGACGTTACTTCTCAGAACTCTCCGATTTACAGGAGATCTTCAGTAAAGAGATCTCCATAAAAATCGGCCTTGAAGTCGACTATATAGAAGGTGCGGAGGATCTGCTTCGACCTTTTATTGACAATTTCAAATTCGATTTTATCCTCTGTTCGATTCATTGCATGCCCAGGTTCAGTTGGGAACACCTCTCTTCTTTTTCCAAACACACCGAGACACTTCCCTTGTACAAAGAATATTTCAGACTTGTTCGTTCTGCACTGCATTCGCCCTTTTGTGATTCTCTGGCGCATCTGGATTTTATCTGGCGGAATGTGGCATATCCTTTAAGCTCTCACAATTTCATCTTGCAGGAAATTGCAGAAACCGTATACACAGCAGCGCAACTCAACCGCTGCATCGAGATCAATGCAAATGGTTACATTTGGTCAAGAGCTCATAGCTCTACAGAAGACTTCGATCCTTTTATGTTCTTTATCGATCAGATCGAGCTTTACAATGCTCCTGTTACCATTGGCTCTGATGCCCACGATCCTATGATGGTTGGTAAAGCATTTGAAGATCTTGTCGCTTTATTAAAGAGCAGAAATATCAGTACGGTTCAGCTCTTTTCTAACAGAGTACCTCATTTTGCAGAAATAGATTAATCTGCAGAAGTTTCGGGGTAATTTAACAAAAGAAGATACTATACAAAACTAACTTTAATAAGTGAAGATGTTCTTATATGGGGTTTGTATAACAGGCCTCTTTTCATTATTCCACCTTTGTGGCTTTGCAGCTCTGCTTTTAATCTGAATTCTGCAGTTGGATGTTACGCATTCGCGTCCTCATAATAATCGACTGATCATCGATTGAAAATAATAATTCTTTGTCTCAGATTAGTCAGCATTTCAGTAAAAGGAGAGAATAATGGCCCCGAAAAGGATTTTAAACAAATCACATATACTGCACCACCACTCACAGCAGAAACTATAAGCACTAAGAAATTGCTGCCCAGTGACATTCCTGGAATTAACTTTTGAATGATTATTATTGGTACGATCATCAACAAACTGCCGGCAAATGCCGGATATACCGATCTAAAGAAGACTTTCTCGCGAATCCCGGTTATCCTGTAATTAACATGCGTATATATTGGGAAAATCACCGCAGCCCTGATAAACATCGCCACCGCAATGCCCTCTGCCCCCCACTTTACCCCCAAAAAAATGGCTACAACCGAGGTCAAAAGCATTACCAGACTCCATTGGATCGAATGAATTATCTTTTTATTGGTTATCCAGATCGTACCAGGAAATGACGATATGCAATAAAATGTCCCCATCAGTGTTAACCAACGCATAAGGTCTGCCGCTCTCAGCCAAACAGTATTGTTCCGGAAAAAACAGATGGTTCCCACTATCTCCTCAGACAACAGGCTCATATAAAACAATACCGGAACGGTTAAGGAAGAAATGACAAATGTAAGCTGTGTAAAACCGCTTTCTGTCCTGGACTTGTCATTCTGTAACTGTGAAAAAATGGCAATAGTAATATTGCCCAAAACGGCACTTATTATCATATGCGGAAGAATAGAAATATCATAAGAAAAGCTGAACAATCCCAGCATCTCCTCATCAATCAATTTACCTATTATAATAAAAGGCATGCTGACTCTTAAATAGTCGGTGATACGCAGAAACACCAGACTAAAACCAGTCTTAAGAATCTTACCCGAGTTTGTTAAAGCTTGGAAATGAACTCCCGGAACCCTGACCAAAGACAAAAATAAGGTTAAAGCAATCGTTTCCTGAACTAAAGACCCTGTAACCAGAGACCAGACACCATAACCTTTGAATGCCATAAAAACCATCAGTGTCGATGAAACCACTGCAGAAGAAGCTTCTATGGAGGCCAACACCCCAAAGCGCATCTGCTTCTGAAGAAGTGCTCTTGGAACAGAACCGGCTGAAGAGATCGGGACTACCAGTGATCCAATCCTCAGTAAACTTGTCAATTCAGTATTGTTGAAAAATGCTTCTACAAACGGAGCTGCACAAAAGATGATAATATAAAGTAAAATTCCCCAGATCATGCTAGCTGTAAAACAGCCTGCAATCTCTTCCCTGCTAATATCCTGCTTCTGAACAATCGCAGTGGTTAGCCCCATCTCATTTATCAAACTGGCCATACCCACCAAAAGTGTCACATATCGCATCAGACCAAAATCGGAAGGAAGCAACAGATTGATCAATAAAATCTGAGTTCCATATAGAAGTGAATAGCGAACCAACTTTCCCAGAAACACATAAGCACTGGAACGGCTAAGCTGAGACCGGATTGATTTGTTCTGCGTCATCAATTTGGGAATTCCATCTTTTAGACCCTTTATTATGAATACAGTATAGTGTCCGGTTAATTTATCACAAAATCACTGCAAAAAAGTTTCTGACTTTAAAATTCAGACCCGAAAACACCAACTAACAAATCATAAATTCGAAACAAATTCCAAATCACCCAGCCTATAAAATTCAAAACAGAAACATAGGCACAAAAATCGAAACAAGATAATAAATCTTCATTTCTGTTCTTCCCTTGACTGGAATTTGAATAATTTTTATTGGAATTTGTTTAGGATTTGGTCCTTGAGAATTGGAACTTATTTGCGTGCTCGACTATTATTTAACCTTATGCTTGTTATTTATAACCGAACAATACTGTTTGGAATCGATAAATATACATCTGTGGAAAATCTGCAGAAGATCTCTGCAAAAAAATCTAAAGTCCCTTCATTCTCAATCGATCCATCTTCTCCTTTATGGAGTTTTCCATTTTAAGAGATGAAAGTGAAAGGGTATAATCAAAGCGTTTATCCGAAGCAGAAATATTTATGGAGAATATTACCCTTGTCTTTGGAAAATCCCATCTCGCATAAGCTGAGGTTTTTATATTAAGATAGTAATCGTAAGGATGATATCTGAGGTTCCACCTCTCTTTTTTGATATAAGAATCCAGTTTTACAAATATCGATCTGGGATCAAGCCCTTTAAATACTGGCTCCTTCATTCCATATTTTTTTTCCAGTAAATCGTAGATATCGTAAACAAACACCAGTGTACGACTTCTGACTGCAGTATAATACTCATTTACACTGCGAAAGACATTGTAATTGAAATCATAAGACTTTAAATCTTCAAAATCAAAAACTACAGTTGCCTGAAAAAAACTGTCCTCATGGAAATAATATTTTACAATTGCCTTATTTCCGGCGATTTCAGTATTAGTCCTGTAAACAGTAATCTTAAGATCTGCAGGAAATTTCGCTGCAGAAGGATCACTGAGCCATTGATCAGGCTTAATTATCTTTCTTACCTGTTCCTGTGAAGATCCCCATGGAGCATCATTAAATCCACCCGGTTCTGTGGCCCCAAGAGTTATCAGCGGACAAAATATTAACAAAAGCAACCATGGTTTCATCTTTATTGAATAACTCCCTGGATCTTTCCTTCCTTTATCTCCAGAGTTTCCCCGTAAGTTCCGGACTCTGGTGGACATCTGATATATATGTTATCAAGCAGTATCTCTTCAGAAGAGTTACTTCCAACAGTCTGTATCTGTATCTCTGCTACAGAACGGCCAAAGAGTGTGTCAGTCGGACTCACAGTATAGGAAGAGTTTTTTCCATGATAGCGGGCCATATGAAATAATACTCTTTCAGTTCCGATTAGCTGGCCATCACCTGGAAAAATATGAAGTCTAAAAAAATCGCCATCCCTGATATTGTTTACCTCCTCAAAATCCTCTGAATAAAAACACATCCACAGAGTATCCCCATTTAATCTGCATTGATTCTTCCAGGTGCAGTTACCGCTTAAACACATGTAATCACCATTAATATACCCACTGAAAACCACCACCGGATTACATGTTGCAGTCGAAACTATCTCAGAGCAGTGTATAAATAATCCAGCTATAAAACTGAAAAGTCCAGAAAAAGAGAACTTTTTCATAATCGGTTTCTATTCGAGCCGTTTAGGTTACACTTCTCTAGAAAACAATGATCTATGGTGATTTTAGCATGTTTAAAGGATTAAATGTATAAAAATCAGCAACTACTCAGGGATTCAAACAAATACCTGGTAAGTAGCCAAAAGAAAGGTCTTGATACTTGCCTGTACGTCTCCTATTTTGAACATACTACCATGAGTTATGGAAAAATTCTCTCAGGGCTGAAATACCATAACAACTGACGAGGTTACCTATGGGCTTATCCAGAGAAGAAATTTTGGATCTGGCATCCCGCTACATTTCTTCCAATGAAGTCATCGATTTCCCCTTCGAAGGCGATCTGTTTTGTTTGTTAAGCCGTTCCATATCTCAAAGCCAGCCCACATCCGAAGAAGATGATTGGTCATTTAACGGTTACGGCATCTGTATCGGTTACACCATCGATGAAGAAGCAAAACCACGGGGGAAATGGCTTTGGATGCATTTTGCCAGCCTGGTCACATTTCCCCCAGTAACGCAGGTATTAAAACTTCAGCCACCTCATGTAGTAAAGGGCTGTTTTCAGAATGTTGACCGATCCCATGAAATCAGAATAATCAAGATAAACACCGGAAATGTACAAGATGTACTGGAAAAAAAACTGGAACATCCAAAAGAGGAAATGGTTTCGCAGGAAGTAGCAGACAATAAAAAGATTGTAAAGTTTCGAAGAAAAGATAATACCTAAATCATGCGATTCTAGTTGAAGTTTATTTAGGATTTCGCAACTACCGAAAATAGCTGATTGCTTCAGTCCCGGAGGTTTATTCAATCAGAGTAACTTGTATGCCCTGACTCATGCCACGTCCCAGTGCAACTCGTGAATTGTTAATCAGAAGCACGATACGACCTCCATGGTTAGTTATAACTGTGCCTTCAGTACCTGGGAAAATGCCCATATCCATCAATCTCTGAACCATCTTGCAGCCCTGGTAAAACTGTTCTTTATCCGTAATCTCTACTATTCGAAATTTTCCTCCGGTCTCCACTTTTGCCAGCGGCATGGATTTGGATGTACCGAAGCATTGCTTACACAAACCATGAACCTGCATTTTATGATCAAAAGAATGAAACCCATACTTTTGGGCTACTCTGATTTGCCAATCTTCAATTTCCGGAGAGAAAAATTCGATTATTCTTCCACACTTTAAACAGTAAAAATGATCATGGTGCTCACCCAGATGAAGATGTTCATAGCGCACCATGTTATCACCAAACATGCGTTCAATGGCAAATCCATACTCGACAAGCAAAGAGAAGGCATCTCTGATTGCTGAATCTGAGATATTAATTTTGTGCTCATGTACAAATTGTCTTATATCTTCAAAAGAGAGATGGTGGTCGGTAGAAAAGAAAAACCCAATAAGTCTCCTTAGGTCATCATCAACGTTTATTCCGTTATTTTTCAAAAATTCAAGGCATTCGATAAGTATCTGCTTATGTTTGTGACCATGTGCGTTACCATTGTTTTTTTTTATCGTATTAGGGTTATTTTCTTCCGGGATCTGATTTTGTGGAGAGAAACGCCTGAACAGATTTTTAAAATGCAGTCTCATTTTTTCTGTATCCTTGCTCAAACAGAGCAGTTGCAATATATTTCCAGAGTTGGAGAAAATGCAAGTATCATAGTATTAATAAGTTGTACAATGTTATATTACAGAAAGACCAACTTAATACCTTATTAGAACGATTTCGGTAATAGAAAAAGCATGAGAATATTTTGATTAAAACACTGATTTTCATTTTTATAATAAGCGCCACAATTAAAGCCGAAGTGGACAGAATATTTCTGGTTCAAGATCGGTTTTATAGTTCTGCACTAAAATCAATGGCCAATGCAGGAATCGCACTTCCCACGGATTTTTTCATAGGTCAAATTAATCCCGCACTCACCTTTTCACATCATCACAGTATCGTACCATTATCACAGGGTACTGTTGCACTGGGTTATGGCCGTGACTCGATCTTTAATGCTCTTATACTGCCGGCAGCATTCTCCTATTCAAACCAGGAAGGCACTCTTAGTTTATTTTATCGTTTTATGAAAGGGGAAAAGGATATTCTGCAGCATGAGATGACTATCAATTTCGCCGGTCAGATCTTTTCGAATTCCGATGATCAGGGTGCAGTTGATTTTGGCATGAATTTGCGTTTTGAAAAGATGGTATGGAAAAAGCGGTCTCCATGGGAGCAGCACTTTTTAGCTGCAGACTCAGGCAAATGGATTCTGGAAAGTGAGTATAAGAGCAGCCTTCCGGATCAGGACTATTCGATCAGAGATAAACGTGCTTTACTGGATATAGGCTTCTTTCAGCCACATATTTTGGAAAACATAGATTTTGGACTTGTCATAAGAAATCTTCTGGGATATGTATGGAGCTATGGCAACCAGGACACGGTTTACTATGATACACTGGCAGATTCACAGGGTTGCGACTCTGTGCTGATAAAAACATCTGGTTTTACCAATAACAAAAAGGCCACTCATGGATGGACCAAGGGCATCAACCGTACCATGATTGCTGGAATAGTCTACCATGAGTCAATTAGTAATGATAAAATTTTTTTGAATTTTCCGCTTGACCTTGAGATACGTGGGCTTTTCAACAAGAGTATTAAGAACCGATATATATTCAGAAGTGGTCTGGAAGCGGAGATCGCCAGACACGTGATATTACGGTTTGGATATGCACGGGCTCCTGGTAGACTCAAATCAAGTTGGGAGGAGATAAAAAACATCAATGTATTTACCGGTGGTGCAGGTCTTAGAATCTCCTCATTGTCATTTGATTTCTATATTTCTGATAATACATTTGGTCTGAGCGGTTCATTTAGCTATTAAGAGGCACTTATCATTGGACATTTAAGCAGGAAAACGTAAACTTGAAAGATTCTTTTGTTTTGATAAAATATCCTGACAATCTCTACCAGTCAAGTACTACTGCCACAGGCGGTACTTCTTGATTGAGCGGCAGAGCCGCGAAATCAAGAAGGCACAATAGTGCCTTTACGAGACTCTGGCTCCACTGGCTTAGCCAGTGGTTTACTGAAAGCCAGAAATGAATTGTTAATTGCTTTCAGGGGGGGAGCGGCTTTTCTTAAGATTTTATTTAGAAGAAAGCACTCTCGCTTAGTCCCCCAAATATTTTATTCTCTCCAGTGCACCAGTTGTATCGCCTGGTAGTGGTTTTACATTTTCTCCACAATTCTCAGTGACAGGGGTCATTCTCTTTATGTAACGTTCATATTGGGCATAAAATCCATCTGGATTTTTTACTCCTCCGGACTTCAGAAGACTGGTGGTTAAGAAGCGATGAAGTGATTTTCCGTCAGCCGGGCCGGTAAATTTAGTATTACATTCACCAATACAAGCCACAGTCAGATCGTGAATATCTGGTACTCCGCTTTTTTTGCCAAACTGGTCCAGATCAACCCTGATAACTGCATTCCACAGGCCATAACAGGTTCTTTCTTTACTGTAAGCGGGGACATTGAATGGTCTCATGATATCATCTGTCGTTCCGCTTTTAGCAAAATTGGATAGAGGTTCAGTCAACAGGTAGGCATCCTGGTTGAAAACGCTGTCAGTCAGGTATGGATCATTTGGAGAGAGCTGATAAGCAATATCATATTCACTTAACCCATCAGCCAAGTTAGAGACCAGCCTCTTGTGCATTCCCAGTAAAGATGGTCTGATGTTGTTGATATCTGCAAAGGGATGATACCGTCTGATGGTGTCGTTGATAGATACATTTTCACCATTCAAGACTATCTTCTCGATAACCAGGGAAGGATGTTGTGCGGGGTGTTCGATCAGATCATTATTGTAGAAAACATTAAAAAGGTGCATTTGTTCAAAGAGATTCATCTCCAGTGTGCCTAAGGCGATTGAATACATACTGTCGGAAATGGGAACTCTCTTTCCGTAGGAATTCATGGAATCTACATCTGCACCAACTATTCTGGTAAATTCCTTGTATGCCCTGACTCCAGTCATGTAGGTAAGTTTCAGTGAATCCTTTATTCTGGAAAAGGAACCGGTTCTGTAAAGCAGTTGAACAAGCTGAAAAGCATCGGGTTGGACCTCAAAATTGGAATTGAATATGCTGCGGTTCATCCTTAGCAGTGTCTCAACTGCAAGAATATTGTTGGATGATGTCAGCATTTCGAATACATATTTACATCCGTCAAAAGTATTATTATAGTTATGAACCGGATAACCTTTTCCCTTTACAGCGCTGTTATGAAAAATCACACCGGTTCTAACACCTTTTTTGAACTCGAAATCTCTTTTCCAGGCGACATCATTAGTAACCTCAACAGTATCGGCCCATTTTGAGTAGGGCTTGAAAATTCCCAGATCGTAGTTGAGAGTGTTAAGAATTGGTTTAGCAGTTGAGGAACCATTAGGTGTTTTATTTTTTAGAAGGCATGCCAGTCTTGAACCCAATTTGTCTCTGGAGTAATATGCAAGCAGTTTTCCAGAGCGTGAATCCATGATACTGTAGGCATAGTATTGCCCATTGACTGCCACAGGTTTGCGTAAATAGAAAAAGGTACTTCTGCGAAACTTATTTCCAGTCACCTTTTTATAGCGGATATTTACAATGATTGTATCACCTGGATTGCAGCGGGTATAGAATGTGGAACCTGGTTCGTGAAAATTCACCGTGTCTTTCAATATTCTGGTCAATCGAATGGAATCTATGGGAGTCTTTTTTGTTTCGACTGTTGTAGAATTACTTCCTATTCTTATTTCATCGATTATGGTCGTGTCTTTACCATACCCCCTTTGGTTTACCAGTTTTTCCAGTGCTTCCTGCAGATCTTTATCTAAGGTTAATTTTATAAGAAGGTTGCCTTTTTTACGAATCAGTGAATTAGGATCAATAAGATCCATTTGCTTGAGCTGTTGAGAGTCAGAACCGTTTCTTTTCAGGGTCATAAGCCAGAACTCATTTGCCAGATCAACCAGGGCACCATAACCGCCCTGAAAAGTCTGGGGCTGGCTGAATTTTAGTGTTTCGATCTCAGAGAGTACCTGTGCGATTTTTTCCGGTCCCCACCCCAACCTCTCAGCCATACGGGGCATATCAATTTTACATTGGGTAGAGATTTTTGTCTTAAAGTTTCTTCCCCATTTTACCATGCGAGCCAGATATACACATTCAGCATCGGACAAATCTTTTAATTCCTTGTTGAACAGACCTTTGGCAATATCTTTACATCCAATCATGCCATAATCACTTGTAACACAGTGGTTAAGGTAAACCTCCAGAATATCTTCTGCAGAATACATTTTTCTAAGGGCAACCGCCAATCGTAGTTCACGTTTTTTCCGGTCAATCGATTTGCTAACCATTCGCATCCCTTTTTCATCCAATTTGGAGATGAAAAGTTTTGCTACCTGCTGAGTAATCGTAGATGTACCGCAAGGAGTAACTATTCTAAAATTAAAAACCGATTCTTTAACGGCTTTTAAAAAAGCACGAATGAAGCTTTCAAACTCAATACCCATGGAATTTGAAAAAAAGTTCTTGTCTTCTGCGGCAAGAAGTGCGGTGATAAGAGTTGGTGGAATCTCTGAAAGTCTGGCTCTCTGATGATCGGTTTTAATTCTGGCCAGAGGCCGCTCAAACCTGTCAACAATCTCTATGGTATTGGAGTACTGACGCACTTCCCGTAATCGATCAATAATCGAAAGAGAGGGGTAATCATCAAGGGTCACCCCATCAACCACCCTTACTTCAGAATCATCTCTCTCTTTCTCCTTGTCGACTATGCGGGCAGCTTGCTTCTCCATAGCCTCATCAGTAAGTACATCCTGCCATCCAGCCCCATACGCTCTGGACAAGAGTCCTCTTTTTTCCAGATCAACCAGTTTTTCGCCCCATTCGAGGAAATAGCGATTAAAGATGGCTCTGGCAAGCAGATACCCCGGATAAGCACCAATTAATGTCAGTGCAGTAATGCCTCCACAAATCCATAGGATAACTTTCAAAACTTTTTTATTCTTTACCATTTTTTTTAATCTTAATCCAAATGAAGAAGCCTAATCAGTAAGACTTCAGAAGCGTTTTTTTTTCGCAGTTTAAAGAAAGATTCAAGGTTTTAAATCTACTCTATTTTATATTGGATATTCAAGAAATCCAATGCAAAAGGTGGACAGTACTAAGTAGTACAGTATATTTTTAGTAATCAAAATCGGGCGATTCTCAGGATAAGATATAGCTGCGTCTTTGTTTTATTTTTGCCTGCTCTCAGTCTTCCTCAGAATCGTCCGTTTTATGTTTATATAAAAAATGGAGATGGTTAATGCGATATGTTCAAATAAAAGGTCTGATAGGCATATTCTGTTTACTGGCAGCCGGATGTACAAATCGAACAGTCACCCGGATCGAATCCCTTCAGGCACCATGCCCCAGAGTCTTATCCAAGGAAAATGATACACTAAACTATTTAGTAGCTTTCAACGACACAAATGAAAGGGAAACCTTTATCTCCTCATTCAATCAGTTTCTGAAGAAATACACTTTTGTTAACATGATGAAAGATACTGTGCGTAATTATGTCCGCATTGAGCTACTACCACCATCTGAACAGCCGCATCTCGAGCAGCCTATCGCCAAAATAGAGCAGAACCAGATCGTTGAAGATGTAATCGAGGAGATCATTGAAAAAGTCAGCTCGGATTCCGCTCCAGAAGTTACAGATTCGATTTTACCTGGATTTGGAGGAGTTGTCAGAATCTATTTCCCCAGGAAAAATGTTGACCAGCTCTTCTCCCGGTTATTTAATGCTTTCCCCTTTGAAAATAATAACAATGCAGAACAGACAGGCTTCTCATCTCTGGTGATTACCGATTCTTCTGCTCACCGGATCACACTTAAGATTAACGGCAGATTCACCAACGCCGAAAACCGAACCCTTTCTGCTCTTGACTTCATAGACAGCTGGACTTCAATTCTGAAAAAGTACCCGGCAGAAGGTTATTTTCTGTTTAGAAACATTGTGGGGATACCAGAATTTATCTCAGGCAATGAAGCTACTGTGAGGGGGTTTAACGCTCTGGATGAGAACACAATCACCTTACGATTGGCAACTAATGACACTCTGGCAGGATTCCGTTTACGGAACCGAAGACTTTTAGATAGCAACCTGAAACTGGGTTTATATTACATTTCTGGTAGAAGTGACAATAATCTCGAACTTTTGGCAAACAGTAATTCTGGAGTGGCAAAGCCGTTTCTGGAAAAAATCATACTTTGTACTGGAGGAGATCCCAATCCGATACTCTCTTTTTCTTTGAATAAGTACGATGCTGTAGTGCTGACCTCTATAAATGATCTGGAGTATGCGCGCAGGAATTTGACTAAAAATGCATCTCTGCAGGAAATTCCAGGGGAGCGTTATTTTCTGGCCTGTGCTTCGGAAGATGAAGGGTTCAGAGCATTTCTAAACAAGCAGATAAATAAAGCCGATATGCTTCGCAACGTTGCAAAAGCTGAGGGCGAAACTATCAATTCTGTGGTTATAGATAATCTGGAGACTGTTCAAACTCAAGATATCAGTACTGGCCAGTTACCAGCCAACCGAACATTTAAACTTATTTATTGCAAAGATGATCAGATATCCAGAAACATAGCAGAGAAGCTTTTGGCTGCCCTTTCTCATTCAAAAATTAGCATAAATCTGGTAGCAATGGAGGATCTGGAATATCAACGATGTCTTATCTCCAGAGATTATGACTGCGCTGTGGGATGGGTGCCACAGATTGTGACCCATAATATCAGCGAACAGCTCAGATTAGCTTCAATCTGGTTTAATGATGAAACAGATGCACTGAAGCGTCTTCAGAATAACACAGAAATCCCTCTGTTCTCTGTCAAAAGATATCTTCTGAAAAGAAATAATCTCCATTTGTATAAAAACAGCATTGGGGGACTTTTTCTAAAAACTGAACAGAAACAAATCCAACCGGTAAATGAGAACTGAATAGTTCTCATTTTTTTAACTTGTTATCAATATTTGCCCTAAAGATAGCCGCAGGTGAATATTTAAGTTTTCGTTTATTGAATTAAATATTATTTTCTTCCTTTCTTCGATTTTTTTTTCTGTTACAGATTCTATCCTGATTTCCCATAAAATTGATTTACTTAAAAAGTGTAAAGGCATGATTTTCTTTTTCTGATCATTTTTTTTGGTAAAGAGGCCACCATAAACTAACATAACCATAGGTGGCATTCGGTTTGCGGTTTTTTAACTATCGAAATGGCAAATGTATCTTGGATATTCTGATGTGACTTTATAGATCTCCCCCTTTGTGAGGAGCATTCATGCAATATTCTCATAAAAATGCAGTTCTTTTTTTTTTGATCCTATTGACTTTAGGAGTTTTATCAACTCTTAGTTTCCCTTTTTTTGGTTCATTTTTTCCTCCTTTGAGCATAAGTATAATTTTACTGGTTCTATTTTCATTTTTAACCATCAAAAATCGTCTGAATGGAAAACTCAACCTAAAACCAACAATTAAGGCGGTAGTTGAGACCACTGTAGCTGATTCTCTGGAAGAATCCTCAAAAGGAAATAAATCTGAGTCAACAGACGAGGAGAAAATACCACTATTGATTTCTTCTGGAATCCACAATCCCAAAATCATTGAATCAGTTCTCACCGAGATTCATTCCGAACACAATAGCAGTAAACTACTGGCGTTAATCATCAAAAATGCAGTACTTCTTTGTGGTGCTCATGGAGGAAAACTGAGCATATTTGATTCTCATGGCCCTGACCACTCCTATTTTTATTCGCCTTTGCCATTTGATCTTCCCTCAGATTGTCAGTCTATTATGAATTATGCAGTGATCAGTAAAATAGCGGTTAAAACCAGTTTTTCAGATATTAAAAGCAGAGAAAGTTTCCATGTATTAGCTGTGCCCCTGATAAGAGATAACTTGACTATAGGAATTGTCATTCTGGTAAATAAGACAAAACAGTTTTGCGAAACAGATCTGATCAATTTAAATCTTTTCGCTTCTCAGGCTGCTTTGGCCATTAACAACACCCGATTATACGAAAAAGCTATTCTCCAGGCTCAAACCGACTCTCTCACTGGTCTTTACAACCACCGTCATTTCTTTGAACTTGCTAAAAAGGAAATCAGCAGGGCTCAGCGTTACAAGCATTCTCTGACTGTAGTGATGGTGGATATCGACCATTTTAAGTGCATAAATGACACTTTTGGTCACCCTGCAGGAGATCATGTCTTAGTTGCCATTGCCAATGTGTGCCGCAAACTATTCCGTAATATCGATATAGTGGGTAGATATGGTGGAGAAGAGTTTTCAATTCTGCTCCCTGAAACACCGGTAGAAACAGCAACCGAGGTAGCGGAACGTTTCAGATATACTATTGAAAAAACAGTTATTTCTTATCATCGACGTCACTTCTCAGTAACTGTCAGCCTTGGTCTGGCAGCATTGCGAAACGATTGTACATCTATTACCCGCCTGATCGAACGGGCGGATACAGCCCTTTATCATGCCAAAGCCCAGGGAAGAAACCGTGTAATCCTGTGGAAAGCATCTATGTGTTATGTTGGTGCTATAAAATTTCCAAAGACATTTTTCAGGTTTTGAAACGCTTGGCATCTAAAAGCCAGAATCTCTAACAAGGGCTCAGTAAAATACTACCGCCTCAGGCGGTAGCTTGATTGAGCGGCAAAGCCTCGAAAGCAAAAATGTACGATAATGGCTTTAGGAGGCATCTGGCTTCACTGGCTTAACCAGTGGTTTCCTTAAAAGCCAGAAATAACCTTTTCTGCTTATCAAATCTCTTTTATATTCTTATTTTGAAAGTTATTTTCCTTCTGCTCTGTTTGTCGCAACCAGCCCTTGAAATGCCTTTAAGAATCCTTTATTAAAAAATGGACTGATCGATGGAAAAAATCAAAGAAATGTGGAAAGAACACCCTTTAGCCTTAATTTTAGCTTCTGCAATTTTTTTCCGCCTCATTGCAGTATTATTTGCAAAAGGCTACGGAATGCATGATGATCATTTTCTGGTTCTGGAATGGGCAAAAAACATGATGGATGGTGTTAGACCAGAAAGGAATAATCCAGCGGGACACAGTCTGGTTTACCCGGGACTTCATTATCTGGTTCTTATATTGTTTAAAAAACTGAATCTCTATAATCCCGATTTTCTCATGTACATATTTCGCTTTCTACATGCAGCCCTTTCGATGATAACTGTTTATTATGGATATAAAATTGTCCTTTTTCGCTATGGCAAAAAACTGGCTGCTGAGGCAGGTTTGCTGATGGCAATTTTATGGATATTCCCGTTTATGAGCGTGAGAAATCTAATAGAGATGGTTTGCGTTCCATTCACCATGATAGCAGCCTACAATATGATTAAATATGAGGACCAAAAGAAGCTGCTACTGCCATTGCTTACAGGATTGTTTTTGGGCATAGCCTTTACATTCAGATATCAGACTAACCTTTTTATGATTGGATTTGTGTTTTTTTTGCTTTTTCGTAAAGATTTTCCTGCCATAGCTCTTCTGTCAAGTGGCTTTTTTGTTTCATCTTTTCTTGTTCAGGGATTAACTGACTGGATTGTTTACGGATATCCTTATGCATCATTTATTCATTATTTCTTTGACAACTCATCTAATGCCTATAATTATACCACAGCTCCATGGTATATTTACATCTTTACTATAATGGGAATTCTGATTCCTCCAACAAGTCTGCTTATCATGTTTGGATTTCTTCGACAATGGAAAAAATTGTCTGTCCTATTCTGGCCAACTCTCATTTTTCTGGTGTTTCATTCAATTTTCCCCAACAAGCAGGAACGTTTTATTCTTCCGGCTATTCCGCTTTTCATCATTATCGGAATAGTGGGATGGAGGGAATTTGTATTCAATTCAACCTTTTGGAGCAAGCATAACAAAATTCATGATGCTTTATGGAAATGGTTCTGGGTTGTAAATACAATCCTGTTGCTGATAGCATCAACTACTTACTCAAAACGGGCCAGAGTCGAGGTTATGAAATATTTCTATGGAAGAAATGATGTTACAGCCATTTTTCTGGAAACATCTGATGTCGGAGTTCCTAACCTCCCCACTTTTTATATGGATAACGAAGTTCCCATGTATATGATGACCAGGTATACAGAAGTTGATTCAATAAAATCAGTACTCGAAAAAGGAATCAAGCCCAATTATCTGGTAATGATGAATAATAAGAGAATGGAAGAGCGTTTTGAACGTTTAGACCAGCTTTTTCCTCAACGGGAGAAAATGGCTGTAATCGATCCAAGCCTTGCGGACCAGTTACTTTATATACTTAATCCCAGGCACAACATCAATCAGCAATGCATCATATACAAAATTAAATAGGCAGTTCATGGGAAAAACTTATTTACTCAGTTTACTGGTTCCCTGGGTAAATTAGTCTTTCCCATGTCTCTTTGCAGATCGAACCCAGTTTGTTGATAAGTTCAACCGCTTTCTTTGCTTCATCCAGGATAATTCTTACCTCCAGACGATTCTTTTCGAATGCTTCTGATATATTGAAATGGATTCTTGACTGGTCAGGATTGACTTTATTAACCATGGCAGACCATTTCTGTCTCAAAGCTGTAAGCTCAGGAAAACGTTTCTGAAAAAATAAATCCCTGATTTTCTGCGCTTTCTGAGGTTGGTTGATAGACAGGTTATCCAGGATTTCTTTGATTTGGTTTTCCTGGATGAGAGCACAGATAGTATTTGCTTCAGCAAACGCTATTTCAGGCAGCCACTCGATAAGTTCCCTCTGTTGCTGACGTGAAAAGTTCACCTTTGAGAAAAGATACAAACAGGCATCAAAGTCTTCTTTCCTCATCGATTTCAAATCAGATATGACTGCAGAATCAAATATTCCCTTGTCAACAGCATCCAGAAAGTGAACCGGACATTCTGATAACTTTTCCAGTTCAAATCTCTCCCGATCGGATACTCCAAGCTCTGAAGCGGTATTTCTGTATTCATCATCGCTCAGATTTTTTTTTAACCAGCTTAAAAAAAGGATTTTTTCCCTCAATATGAGCTTGCGGTCCCTATTTAAAAGAATTCGGAGCATAGAGGAGCTGAAATTGTCGCAATCATTAACTACAACGAAACCGCTTTCCCTGATATTTTTTCTGCGAAGCAGAACCAATCGTTTACATCCATCTATCACCGAATAGCGTTGCTCTTTTTTACGTACAATTACAGGTGGAATGACTCCGCAGTACTGTTCCTTTACTTTTATATCAGGATCAAACAGAGAATCCGGAAAGTCCACAGTTTCAACTGATAATCTGGAAAAAACCACTCCTGTCCCATCACCATTCTCAGAGGTAAGTTTCTGCAATAAGTCGGTATTTTTCATATAACGATTTGTTTCCTCTTTTCATATAGCCATTTGCTACGATTAATGCTTTTTTTGTAAGTACAGTTCTTAAGAGCTTTATCTGAGTATCACTCAGAAGATTACTTTCAAGCAGCTCCATCATGCTTCTGATGCGAAATCTATCCAATCCCATCATAGAGCTGGACAATTGGTCACTGTGTCCACCAAAACGTTTTAAAAGATATTGATCAAGCAAACCGATCTGCTTCTGGCAAGTAATCCGTAACCACAGATCATAATCTTCACAAACAGGATAATTTTCATTAAATCCTCCTGATTCCTCAAATAAAGATCTTTTAAGCAGGACCGATGAAGGAGTAATCATGCATCGCTCAAGACTAGAGGCAAACAGATCTCCCTGATATTTCTTATGGGTCATTGGGGGATTTACCTGTCTACCGTTTCTGATCCATATTTCTTTTGTCTGCATAATCTCAAATTGAGGATTTTCTCTGCACCATTCTATTTGTTTTTCCAGTTTCTTAGTGAACCACTCATCATCTGAATCAAGAAAAGCAATCCATTCACCTGAAGATTTCTTAACTCCGATATTTCGTGCTTTGGAAACTCCCCTATTTTCCTTTAATCGAATAAATGTGATTTTACTTTCCTTCAAAATAGGCAGATCCTGTGTTCCATCATCTGAGCCATCATCCACAACGAACAGTTCAAAATCTTTAAAGCTCTGCTTCAGAACCGATTCAATAGCTCTTACCAGAAGCTTTTTCCGATTAAAAACGGGAATGATGACCGAAACCAGAGGCATGAAAACAGACCTTTTTTGTTGGTTAAAAATAACTGTTTTCAGAACCGGAATAAAGCATCTAAAACAGAGCTGATAATTTGAATTTTTTCGATGAATACAGGATATTATTCTGTTGCCAACAAAAAAGGCCATCTGTCCTTCAATATGAAGACAGATGGCACAGAAGAGGGAAAAGAAATATCTGAGTTATCTTAAAATAAATTTACTTACCTGATTACCAGTATTGCTTATTAATCGGGCAATGTAGGTTCCACGGGCCACAGTTGCACCCCTGGAATCTTTTCTATCCCAAAGCACCTTTTCAGATACATTTAGCATACGTATGAGACTTCCATTCAGGTTGTAAATTGCAATCCTGCCCTGAATGTTATTACCTGCCAGAAATGTTATCAGCCCATTACCACTTAGAATAGTAAAACGAGTCTGTTTAAGATCTCCTGCCTGATTTCTGTAAACAACTGAAGTCCAGGATGCATCATGAAAGCTTATATTATCCAAAAAAACACTGGCATGAGAACCTCCGATATGGAACTCTATCTTTGTAACAGCATCCATAGACGGAACCAGATTTAATTTTATCTTATTCATCATAGTAGGTACGGCTAACGTAGTATCCAGAAAAATCAGTGAATCATCACCAATTACTTTTACCCGCATATCCCGTGTACCATTTGCAAAAGCATCGAAAGAGAGTATGTAAGCTTTCATACCCTGCACATTCATTTCTCCCTGACTCAGAACCATGGTATTCAATGAATCTCCTGGACTTTCGATATCTATGCTGTAAATTCCGTCATTTACCTCGGCACCACCACGCGCCTGATTGAAAGCTGTATGCCATCCGCTGGTACCATTTGAGAAATTTCCATTTGAAACCAACTCTCCTATCTTTATGGGAACACCAAACTTATTGATTTCAAAGAAAGCACTTGTACCTACAACAGAATCGTTTTCTGCATTTTTAATTCGAATTTTGCAATTTTTAGAACTCTGGGATGGTACATTCCACAAATAAGCCTGAAGATTTTCGATGCTGTCAGCAATTGAATTCCATGTCAATCCACTATCCAGAGAGTATTCCAGATCAATAAGAGCTACTGATTCATTGATCCATTGAATGTTAAACTCGGAACCAGCTTTGAGAACCGAACCGATATAAGGTCTGGTAATCAGGCATTTTCCATTTTCCACCTCAATCAGGCTGACATTGTCCAAGTAAACTGTACCTGATTCACTACCACAGTTAAACTCTAATCGAACCTCACCGAGTTTGAAACCAGATTCGATTGTGGTTGGATCTACGTATAAATATATGATGTAAAGTTCTTTTTGAGTTCCAATTTGACAAAGCTGAGGTCCTCCAATTGCTGATCTGTAGGGAGAATCCTGCTCGCCCAGGTTGATGGAAATGTTTCTTGCTCGTGAAGCATAAGCATCGAATTGAAGTTTATAGGTTTTGCCGCTTGCAATGGTAAGATTTCTCTGCTCGAGCTGAGCCTGCCAGTGTTCGGTTCCAGCAGTATCTACTTTTATCACATACTGTTCGTTCTGAATTGTTCCCCTGGCTTTAGCAGGTGAATATGCATTAAAAACCCAATCGGTTGAATCCAGAAAATCTCCATTTTTTATCATTTCCCCTTGTTCAACAGCGCTGGCTTCAACAATTTTGAAAGAGTCGCTGGTATCTGCAGTTTTACCATCAGTGCTGCTTACCAGAATTTTACAGGAATTTCCGAAGACTTCTGATGGAACTTTCCACCAGAAAGATTTCTGGTTTGTAGCAGCAGAAGTAATCATTTTCCAGGTCTTCCCACTGTCGGTTGAGTATTGGATCTTCACACTTTTCAGTACCCCACTGTTTATCCAGGTAATCTTATATTCATTACCAGAGATCCAGCGGTCTTTCGCGGAAGGACTGACAATGCGAATTACCGGTTCGTTTTTCTTCACCAAAGACACGCTGTCCAATGCGATATTGGTAGGTCCGTCAAATCCGCCCATGTTAATCTGGAGGGTGACTGGTCCTTGCAATTTTTCTACAAAAAAATCAACAGAGAGTTTGTTGGATGTAGCATTGGTTTTTAGTTTTGCGGTGCTATCAGTCAGAATCAGATCATTGGAGCGGACAACCGCTTTGATAAAACCTGGACGAGAAGAGCTGGCTATGAAACTAAGTGTATAACCTTCACCTTCCTCAAGGGAAATCCCACTTTGAGATAACTGTGGTGCTTCCTCCGAACTTGTTGTCTGGCTTATCTCTATTTTGCATTTCCTGGAAACAATATTTCCTTTACTGTCTTGCATTGTCTGATAACTTCTTGTTGCCGTAGCACCATTAGTATTGAAATTCCAGACATTAGAGTTGGTATCAAGAAAGCATCCGTTCTGTATAAGATTTTGTTGCGCTGGCAGATTAAACGCCAGTAAAGATGCTACTGCTGCAGAGTAAAAAAAACGTTTCATAAAACCTCCCGTAGTGAGGAAAAATGGAGTACAATAGTTATTACCAATGGCAGATGATCTTAATATGGCGATTCGCTTCGCTCCCTACTGCTTGCCAAATCAACAGTTTTACTCTAAAGTTAATACTTGAACCTATATAGTCAAGTACTACCGCCACAGGCAGTAGCTTGATTGAGCGGCAAAGCCGCGAAAGCAAGAAGGCACGATAGTGCCTTTACGAGACATCTGGCTCCACTGGCTTAACCAGTGGTTTCCTGAAAGCCAGAAATGAAGGCTATCAGTTATTATTCATTAATTTAAAACTGCAGACCCGATAATCCATAAGGCGCTGTGCGACTCATCACAAAAAGCACATCTGGTTTAACACATTTATCTTATTAGGAAAAAAATTCACTGTAATATAATTTTTCAACTTCCCCAGAAGAAGAAACTCGGAAGGTAAAAGACCCAATTTGAGTTATTTTCAGCATTTTTTTATTTAATTCAGATCAACAATCTTTTAATTCTGTTTATTTCCTTACTAATATTTCCCCTTTCATGAATTAAAGGCAAGAAAGTTAAAAAAATGTTCCAGAATCAGGAACATTTGAAGTTTTACAACAGGCGGGATAACAGTAATTAATTTTTTTATGTCCGACAGCCATTCCATTTTGAAGCGCTTAGCTACTCACTATTTTTAATTAACAGAACATTACTTAATACTAAATCGGACGATTGTTTGACATGTCTCGCTTCGATCCCTTTGTTTTCAGGCCTGAAAAATCTTTGTTTCGCATTAGTCTGCTTCAAAAGGAGGTTTTTTCTCTGTAGCGAACTACTGCAAAGAGTAAACATCATCCTTCAATCAGCTGTCGGTCAGATTTCTAATATTATTTGACGATTACAAATTTATCATCACTTTTTTGATTCATATAACACAATTTAATATACTCCGGAGAATGCGCCTTATATGAGATCCAACATTCATCCAGCTTTCCTTCCCATTTATATTCTCCATCTGCTTCCGATCCGATTCTCAAAGATAGCGGATTCATTATCCTTGAGATATCAGCAATATTACCACCTGCTGGAAGTGCACTTACATCTGTTCCATCTATATAAACCCGACAATTGTCATTTTTGGTTCTATCAATCACTGCTGCCACATGGTGCCAGGAGGAGTCTGTAATATGTGCACTTGATGACAATACAAAAGACCCGATATCTCCCCATGATCCAGTGTCAGATGCCAGATATATCTGCACTGCCCCATCCGGATCCAACTGAAAAAGCCATCCATACTCATGATTTGGAAGGCCACCTTTGCTTTTAGACATGATCGTCTTTATCTTGTTTTCACCACTCTTTTTTACCCATGCAGAAATTGTAAAACTGAATGTATCCGCATTACACACATTTCCCATGTCACTATAATCTCCGGCCCCATTGAATATCTGGCCAAAACCGACATTTCCTTCGGTGCGCGCCTGACTTCCCTGTCTTAATCCATGATATTCGTTGTCAGTAGCATCCCTGATTTGTACTTCATTGTCACCCAGATGCCATACTCCTTGATATCCTGAAGCAGTATCAAATACAGTAGCCTTATCTGTACCGTCACCTTCATCTGTATCTCCCCAGTACATTGCTATAAATTGTGTACTGTTATTTCCATACACAGTGTCCACTTTTATCCATATATCTGCTTTGCCTTTAGCAAAATCCCATATTTCTATTTCGAAAGGCAATGCTGTTCCATCCGCTTTTTTAAATCTCAGATCACTGCCATCTTTTTTAGTTTTGCTGAAATCAAAATTACTGGTCCGTAAACGAAGGAGAACCGGAAAATCAGTAATCACCCCAGATATATCAGCTCCTGAAGCAGATGTATTGAGGAAAATGTTTCTGGAATACATCTGTCTGAAGTTTTCGATGACAGTTGTAATTTGAGATTCGACATTTACGTTTTCCGAAAGATTCTGTAAACTGCCAGACTCATTCTTTTTGTAAGAAATATTACGGATAATTTGAGCTGGTACCGAATCAATTATTGCACATCCATTTTCTATATAAGAATGGTAAGAGGTACCAGGTATATAAACATATCCTTTTTTATCAACAGAACTATCGTTGAGTAAAACTTTGATACTGCCGGTATTGTGAAGCTCAGCAATATCAACAAATGTCGATTCGCCATCAGAAATCTCTATATCCGTAACAATAGTCCTGGTTTTAAAAGACAGATTAACTGCATGCAAAGTATATCTGTTAATGTTTGATGATGGTAATAATACCGAATAAATTCCATTGCTATCAGTTGTATCAATTCCTGCTGAAAATCCGGAATCATTAATCGGATCGAAATCGGAAGGGTACAGCGTAACCACTGTTTCTCCGGCAGGCTTACCATCAAGATGTATTACCTGGCCAATAACAGTTTCCGAACCTGTTCCTACTCCGGTAACCTGTTGTGAGGAGCACCGCAAAAAAAAACCCAAAAAGCAAAAAAGTGCAATCGCAGAAGTCTCTCTGATTGATATCTTCATTTCAGTTTACCTGTTCTTCCCTGGATCAGTCAGAGGAAATATTTGACAATTAAGCTGGTAGAGGCATTCTGGATTGGTATCTTTTTCTGCCAGACTGAGTACTTTTTTCCGAAATACTGCTGCCTCTTCCTTAATTAAATCTTTAGTTTTTTTCGAAATGCTGAGCGTAATCGTAGACATATCGATTTGGTTATCCGCAAAGCGTTCATAAGCTTCGGACGCAAGTGACAAGAATTCCTTTTGCAAATTAATTATGTTGGCTTTCTGAACCTTACGATTGTTATTCAAAGTACCAGTTGTTATGATCTGTTCGCAAGGTTCAAAGAATCCATTCTCCTTTTTTCTAATCAATCCAAGTCGCTCCAGAACTTCAACAGCCTTTTGTGCCTCTTCGGTTGTGACAACAGGAGTAAGCAAATTCGCGAGTGAGCTGTAATCGCTACCGTCAAATGAATAAAACGACAACAGTGCCCGTATGGCACTAAAATACCATTTGGAATAATATTCATAACGGGATTCTTCCATGATGTGTGCTTTCGACTCATGACAGGCCATCATCCGTTCCAGATAAAACTTACGCTCTTTAACCGTCTCTGCATCTGTATAAAAAACCATTGCTTCAAAATACTCAGATTCTCGTTTATTGTGTCCGATCGCTTCGGAAAATTTCGAGATTGCACGCCGTGAAAGCGATTGTTTTCCATCGATAACATCTTTATAAAGACCAATGGATCTTATCTTTGCCTTATTCGCAAAATATCTGAATGAGAAAAAGGAATTGAGTTCTTTCTGCTCCCTGTAATAATCACCAAGATAAATTCGATAATCAGTATAATCGAAAATTCTTATTGAAGTTTTTGAACGAGCCACTTTTTTATCCATCCATTCAGAATATAATTAAAATAGATCTTTTAAACACGCCCCTGCACCCTCAACAGGGCAGTCACAGAGCCAATTAAGCAGGCGCTGCTAAATTCTATAATATAGTGCTACTCTAATTCAATTGTGCAAATCTGCTTCATAGCAAGTAAAAAGTGTTCCATAGCCTGGAACACCATTTAACATTTCCGAATCATCTCCATCCCCCACTGGGTTTGGCCCATTTTCAGTATTCAGAATCTTTTACTACTATTTTTAGGTGCTTTGGATAGACCTGGGCAATTTTGTAAATAAACGGCAGGATTTTTCTACAGTAACCAAAATCGGTTTAAACCACCTCAGCTCCGATCACCACATAATAAAGAGTAAAGTTAAATGCAGGATAATCAGCAACAATGGTTTGCAGATGAATTTATGATCCCATAAACAATTACGAGGTGAAATTTTCCATCTTTTTTATCGCAATAACCAGAACACCTTTTTTTACATTCCAGTTTTCTCCATAACACGATCAGATGCCACATTACACTTCAGATTTTTTATGGTTAATTTCACTATCATCCCATAGGATTTCAAAAAAATTGACAAAAAAGCTGGCCATGTA
>CAYYNL010000018.1:0-37964 GCA_964472925.1 uncultured Fibrobacter sp.
CAACATTTTCAGTAACTTATACATTTGATAATGTTGGAGAGTTTGATCTGGTAGCTCGTGTAGTGTGCAGTGCCGATCTTGCTGGGGGGCATCCTGGTCTTAACTCAAAAACCTATGATCCCAATGTATTCCAAAAAAACACACAGTACACTCAGGGTGAAACCGAAAAACTCAGAATCCGGGTAAAGAGTGTACCTGAGCCATCCATGCTTATACTTCTGGGCCTTAGCATGTTCGGCGTAGCATTTATGCGCCAAAAGAGAAAATAAGTAAGATTGCTTTTTTATGAGTGACGAAAAGGGATACTATGTTGGTATCCCTTTTTTTGTGCGCCATGCATGGTGTCACTCAGGCATTTTCGCAGGTGGTTTAGTTAGTCAAAGAATAACGGAAACACCGCAAGGATGTCAGCTGTCTTCCGCTCCTGTCAAATATTGTCCTTGACGAGTTGGATAAGGAGCTGGAGCGTCGTGGTCATCGGTTTGTACGTTATACTGACGATCCGCGGATATTTGTACTTTCTGGGCATTGGCCTTTTTGGACTGGGCTTTGCAAGTGATAGAAAAAAATAAATGTTTCGAAATTCGAAACGAGTACAGGATTAAATGTAAAATTTAATTGCCAATTAACTTTTTGTTAACTGTTTAAATATCAGTGTTTGGTGATTTAGAATCTCTGTCAGTTTAGAATTTCGTATTTCGTATTTCGTATTTTTACATTTTTATTGATTACCAAAAACATACACCACTTTTTATCCTCTTAGATATTTTTTTATACACAATACAAATTAATTAAATTAATTTTATTTACTTTCAAATTAATATATAATTCAAATTCATTTCACAACAAGAGGGATTTACATGAACAGAAAAATATTTCAGACCATTATTGTTACTGCCATCGCTTTAGCAACACAGGCCAATGCCGGTTTTGTCGATATTACCGGTGGGTATAATGTTTTGACCTTTGGGGATTTTACTTCTTATAATGATCAGACTTGGGGTAGTCTTGCTGCATCGGGGAATGTGAAAATCGAAAATGGTTACTCTATTGGTACACAGTGGGCAAATACTGGAAATTACCCTGAAAATGTTCTTGTAGCAGGCGGAAATGTTAATCTCACAGGAGAGTGGGGGGGCAGTGTTTGGGGAGGTATTTCAGCTGGTGGAACTGTAACTAAAACGAAAGAATATGCGGTTCATGGTGCTACAAACCAAAGTGCCGACATTAACAGCATATTCGATTTTGAAAATGCCAAGAAACAACTTGAAGCTATTTCTGTTCAGATATCTAAAGAGACAGCAATAGCTGCAGAAATTGTGAATAATAATAGTATAGTTTTTAAAGGAATTGAGGGGGCTGATATTAATTATTTTACAGTAGATGCTAAAGATTTACAAAACAATATTTCTGAAATTAAATTTGAGAATATATCAAATGGTTCTAATACAGTGATAACAGTAACTGGTAAAGATGTGAGTTTTATACCTGTTTGGGGGGGAAACTTTGGCATTAAAGGGATCTCAGATACAACAAGAATATTATGGAACTTTGTTGATGCAGAAAAATTGACTATTGGGGGATCAACCGGTACTATACTTGCTGTAAATGCCAGTGTAGAGTTGGTTAGGGGTGAAATTTGGGGAGATTTGATCTCAGGATCAGTCACTGGGGTAAGCCAAATTCATGTTAAACACTATAATGGAGATTTCAATCCACCAACACCTCCACCAAGTGTTCCTGAAAGTTCAACCACAACAATGCTGGTTGCTGGCGCGATTTTTCTACTGCTTCTTTCCAAAAAGAACGCTTTGGCAAGAAAATAAATTTATTTGAATCAAGTTTATTGATCCTCTTGTCAGGCTTAAGCCGGCAAGGGGATTTTTTATCCAGAATCCATTATATGCACTAAATTTGGATTATGATAGAATGATTGGTTTGATTGAGATGATTAATTATAAGAGTCTTTATAATAGAATTAAGGTATTCTGAGAAAAATCAGGGTATCATGGTAATCAAAAAAATCAAAGTTCATTCGCCTTTTTTTGTTGGGGTTCTCTTTCATCGAAATTCAGGCAAAAAAGCTCTGGGACAAGAAGAAAAGCTAACGGTAAAATTTATTCAACATTAAAAATTCCTCAATAAATTACAAATACCAAATCCTAAACTAAAATAGCCATTAATCAAATTCCACAGAAAAACGGAAACAAAAAAGAATTCTGAATTGAAATATATAGATACTTATTATAACTCCTGTTTCGGATTTCGAATTTTCTTATCTACCGTTCCTGTTTAGATTATAGAATATTGGGATTTGAAATTTATTCTGTATTTGACATTTAATATTTTGGTGCCACCTGCTTTTATTTACTTCTTTTCAACAATTCCCTCGCATGCTTCATTGCAATTTCCGAATTTCCTCCCAACATACGCGCAATTTCTTCTACTTTTTCATCATTGTTTAAAGGTTTTACAATGGTTATGGTTCGATCACCACTCGATTCTTTACGTACCAGGAAATGATTGTCTGCCATGGAGGCTATCTGGTGAAGATGTGAAATGCAAAGTATCTGGTGGGTACGGCTGAGATTACAGATCGAATGTCCTATTTCAGAAGCCAGGATTCCACCAACACCGGTATCGATTTCATCGAAAATGAGCACAGGTATATGATCTTGTTCTGCAAGAACGGTTTTAATAGCCAGCATCAGTCTGGAGATTTCCCCACCTGAAGCAGAGCTGGCAAGGGGAAGTAATGGTTCTCCTGGATTGGTTCTGACCAAAAATTTGCAAATTTCCATTCCTTCGGGGGCGGGTTTTGGAAGCGGTTCAAAAGAAGTAACTAATTGACCTCCTTTAAAACCCAGTTTTTCCATCAGTGCAGTGATCTTCTGATCAAAAAGATCACTGGATTTTTTTCTGGCCTCATGTAGCTTCTTAGCTGCGTCTGTACACTCTTTGAGGGCTGCTTCTGTCTTCTTTTCCAGGAAAACCCGATCTGCATCAAAGTTCTCGATAGAGGCCAGATCGTGCTGCAACTCATTCTGTTTCTCGATGAGCTTGTCAACATCGCAGGAATACTTTTTTTTGAGCCTCTGAATTTTTGCCAAACGAGAATTTATATGTTCGATCCTGGCTGGATCAGCGTTCTCTGTTATACCAGACAAATAGGAGCCGCAGAAAGTTTCCAGTTCACTAAAGAGGTTTATGGCGTTTTCAATGTCTGTTACCCATTGGGAAAAAGAGGGATCATATTTTTGCAAAAAGTCAAGCCTTTTGCGAATCGAAGAAATTCGCTTTTGTATGGAATCTGCAGATCCGCCAAGCAGAGAAAGAATTTCTTCCGTATATTTAGTACGTTCAGCTGAAGAACAAAGAAGTGATAGTTCCGATTCCAGCTCATTTTCTTCACCACTGCGAAGTTCCAGACTCTTGAGCTCCTTGAACTGATATTCCAGAAAATCACGTTTTTCTGCAAGTGCACGGGTTTTCTGCTTAAGCTCTTCAAGGGCTGTCTGGCTTTTTTGCCACGCCTCATAAAGTACCGAATATGATTCTTTTACCTCTTTGACTCCGGGAAGATTATCTATGATTAAAAGATGGTTTTCTTCGTTAAGCAAAGATTGATGTTCATGTTGACCATGAAAATCGATAAGCAGATCACCAATTTTTTTCAGCGCACCCAGTGGAACCGGTATCTGGTTTATGTGAATCCGGTTACGTTCATTTCTGGTGATTTTTCTTCTGATGATCAATTCTTTTTCATCATAGTCTATATTGAGCTCTCCCAGAAGATCTGTCAAAGGCTTTGTTGGGGAATTCAGCTCGAATACTCCACTTACCTCGGCTTCATCGAAACCATTGCGAATCAGATCTGTGGATGCTCTTTCTCCCAGTAACAGACCGATGGCTCCAATCAGTATAGACTTACCTGCACCGGTTTCACCAGTAAAAACACTGAATCCGGAATTCAGTTCCAGATGAAGCTCTTCAATAAGCGCCAGGTTTCTTATGTGGAGTTCTCGAATCATATACGGTTAATCAATAATAGGTTGAATCTGGAAAATATATAATTTTGGGGGATGATGACAGTACCGATATAAGATGAGGATTTTGATGCATTTTTTTTCTTAGTTAAATCGATTATTGAAAAAGCACCAAATCACAAATCTTAAATTTCAAACAAATTTAAAAATTACAATACCAAAATTCTAAATAGGATAATGATTAGGAATAGAAAATTCGAAACATGATAGAGCCTCGACTCTCTTGGTTTGTAATTTGAATGATTGGTCATTGGGATTTATTTAGGATTTGTTGCTTGAAATTTTGAATTTATATGCGCACTTCACTTCTTATGCAATCTTATGTCCGTTAAAATAACCGGACACTTCTGATTTTCAGGTTATTTTTTTTATCATCAGGTACCTGAGTAGTCAGGTTTAAAGTTTATTTCCTCTCAGATCTTTTTCCATCCTTTTCCCCAATTCAGTTTTCTTCTCAATAACTCGAAATAGGAAACATCTGTTAACTGAATCAGATTGGCTCTGGTTCCACCATAGCTAACCACGATCTGATCTTCGCTTTGAAGTCGAACCGATTCCAGACCATCTGCACTTAAAAGCAAATCCGGATTTTTTTCATTGATCACCATTCGTATGCTTTTATCAGAAGGTAATATTATAGGTCGTTCAGTCAACGAATGGGGGCAGATGGGAGTAAGGAGAAAGGCTTTGACATTTGGTTCAACAATGGGGCCACCTGCAGAAAGTGAATAGGCTGTGGATCCATTAGGTGTAGCTACAATTATCCCATCAGCAAAAAAATCGGTTATAAAGTCATTTCCATACCAAACAGAGATAGAAGTCAGTTTGGGAGTATTTATCCTGTTGATAAAGATATCATTAAGAGCATGAAACTTGCACATCTGCTCATTTTCTCTGTAAAGTATAGCCTCCAATACCATACGGCTGATGGTACTGAATTGACCGGATTGAATTTTATCCAGAGTAGATTCAATTTCATCAGGACTGATATCGGTAAGAAATCCCAGACCACCAAGATTGACTCCGATAATAGGTTTTTCTGTAAATTGGCATATATGTGCAACAGAGAGAAACGTTCCATCGCCACCCACCGATACTATCGCATCACTGCTTTGCAGGAATTCATATTCTGAAGGTGAAACTATGGCATCGGCCCCGATCTGATTACTCACAAAAGGATGAAAAAAAACCGGTACAGAGTTTCTATCTGACCAATTTTTAATTCTGAGTAATACATCTTTTATTTGAATTGATTCCTTGAATGCAATTATACCCAATGATGAGATTTTTTTCATAACAGAATTTTAAATCCTTATCCTCAGGCTCTTAACTCACATAACTGCGACAGAAAATTCTCGAAATCTGGCCAACGCATCTTTAAAGCTTCATCTTCGATTGTAGTGGTACCCATGCATTTTAAACCTGCAACAGCAAAGCTTGCAGCGATATGGGCAGGGATATTGCCGGTCAGATCGAAACCATCAAAGTCCTTTCCACCATCCATAACAATGCCATCAGGCATTTCTCCATGTCTGGCACCCAGCGTGCGGATACAGGTTTCAAGCTGATCAATTCCGTCTGGATCATCATTGCGTAAATCCTGTAAATTGCGGAAGACCGACTGCCCCTTTGCAAATGCTGCCAGTACAGTCATTGCAGGTAAATGAACACTATAAAGTGAAGAAGGATTACATTCTACTTTTCTTCCCACAAGATCGCATTTTTGAATGCTGAACATTCCTGCAGATCCAAATGAAGTACGATGGGTCTCCTGAACTGATACTTTACAACCCATTTTGCGGATGAAGCTTAATGCTGGTGTAGCCCAGGTCTCGAGGGGCATATTACTGATAACAAAAGATCCTTTTGGAAAAAGGCATTTTGCACACAACATCACTGAGCTGAGTATCTCATCGCCCGGAAGTGAAATTTCAATGGGATCTTCTGTGGTCTTAGGGTGAGAAAAATCACAAAGTAGAGTAAATTTTTGTCCCTGATTTTTACTCACTGCAGACTGAAGCATTTTTATGCGTCTGGAAAATGGATCACTTTCTCTTGGAACAGCGCTTTTAAAGCTTATTTCATGTCCGAAAACCGGTGCCAAATGACGTAACGGATTGGCAAAGGGGAAAGTGGTTTGTAATGTAAATGATGAGCGAGTACCCATATATAAACCCATCAGTGGTGAGAGATCTCTTTCTTCCACTTTGAATGTTTCACTGATCGACGGTGGTTTGCTTAAGGTAATGCCTGGTTGCTCATCAAAGTTTTTAACTTCGCAGTCTGCTCCGTATCTGTGTATCGTTTCACAAATAATATCTATTCTCTTTTTGGAAATAGAACGGAAAGCAATTGTTTTCCCTAAACCTAGTAGAAGGAAAATTATAAGATCCTTGTAGGGCAGATAATTATAATCAAGCCTTAGAAAGGCAGAAGCATCTTCACTGTTAATTGGCTTGACAGTACATGAGCTGGAGTCAAACTGAAATGATGCCAGTCTGCTGAATTCATCACACCAGTGGTTTAATAATGGAGATACTTTTATTGGTTTAATTACTACTGGTTGATTGGAAGCAACAGCAGTCACAACAGCAAGGAGAAACAGATCCTGACTCGATGGAAGATCAAATTTACCCTGAAGTGATTTGACCGGATTAACAGTAAGCATTACTGTTTACACCCTTTCTCTCGCAGAAAATCCGTTCTGGATAAGCAGTGAAATCGCATTTCTAGCGATATCCTGATTCTCGAAGGCCAGACGTATTGTACCACCATCTCCTTCACGGACTTTTAATACCTCTATATCTTTAATATTAATGCCATTTTTTGATAGAACAGATGAGAGCTCTGCAATAAAACCGGGTTGATCTTTGGCAAGCACTAACACTTCACTGAGTTTTTTCAGGAATCCTTTGCTGTTAGAAGGTATCCCGGCACGTATTGCTCCAGCCTGTTCAAAACAACTTCGCAGCGAATCATCAATAAGATTTTCTTTTATTTGCTGTAGAGTATCAATGTAGGAATCCAGGATGTTTTGAACTGCGGTTTTATTGGTAACAAGAATATCATGCCACATGTCATAAGGTGCAGATGCTATTCTGGTCATATCTCTGAATCCGCCTGCTGCAAGTGTCAGTGTCCCCGGAATTGCAGTTTCCATTTTTTGTGCAAGGCACACCAGCGCAACAGCCAATAGGTGGGGAACATGGCTCACTGTGGCTGCAATTTTATCGTGAGTATCAGGGGAGAGAAAAAGAGTGCGGCAACCCAGAAATTTTTCCAGAAAATTGGCGAATGAGTGTTCCTTTTCAGAAGGGTTACCATTGGCAGGTGTAAGTACATAGATTGCATTCTGGAAAAGGTATGGGTCGGAAGCATCCGGGCCGCTTTTTTCAGAGCCGGCCATGGGGTGCCCACCTATAAACTGTACATGAGATGGAAGCCTCTTTGCAGTTGTTATTATCTGATATTTTGTACTTCCCACATCGGTTATTATCAACCCTTCAGGAAGTCTTAATCTGCTTAAACTGTCAATAGTATTTATGATCGTATTGATAGGGGAGCAAAGAATAAGAAGATCGGTATTGGCTACAACATTTTGCAATTCGCCGTATGGGTAACCTTCGTCAATACATCCCAGCTTTAGGGCAGCTTTGATGTTTTTTTCGGAGGAGAGCCCGACAATTTTACCTGTAAAACCAGAATTTTTCAGAGCTAATCCGAGTGATCCTCCCAGAAGACCGACACTGTAAATGGTAACCATTGATGGTAAGAATGCCATTAGACTTTAAACCTGTTTTGGATATACAGAATTTCACCTTTTTTGGTGAGTGGTATAATTGTATTTTGATAAAAATTGACAATGATCTCGGGATCAACATAATATCTGATAAGCCGGTTAATGCAAGCCTGTGTAGAACTGGTTTTCTCTCGGATTCTGGTAATGATCTGATCCTCTACCGATTTTCTGGTAATGCGGTCAAGAATACCCTGGGTGTCATTGCATTCGACCAGTTTGCGAAAAACAGCCGGATTTTCTCTGCATTTTCTTTCGGCAATATACATGGATCCGAAATGGATACGGCGGGAAATAGCCTGAACAGCAGAGACATCATATTCAACAGTAGAGCCATACTGTCCATCATCACCAGATCTGCAAAGTATGGGAATCAACTCGAAATAGCTGCTTCGTATAGCAGGTGTAAGATTTACCTTTTCGTAATCATCGATGGCTGCATCCATTTTGGAGAACAAAACCTGACGATGTGTTACCGGAAGATCCTTGTTAAAAGGGCGTTCTTCAGGCACACAGAAACGACCGAATTTACTATCGATTTCTTCTTGATATCTCAGACGAATATCAAAAAGACACCTATCTGATTCGCCTGCAAAGCCGCTTTGTCCAGGTTGATAAACCCGCAGATTTTCGCAGAACTGTGCCCTTTCCAGTAACCTGGAGATAATTGTTTCTTCCAGTGCTTCAAGATGTGCTGCAATACTTTCTATACTGCTGAGTTCATTCATATTTTTAAGTTTTTACCTTCGGTTAGTAATTCTATGTTTTGGTACAGATCACCGATATTCTGGAACGGTGAATCCCATTGGCTGTGTTTCAGTCCTTAATCCTGGTTGCAGCTTTAAAAGAGGCAACTTTCTTTTTAAGAACAGATGACAGGCCCTCAAGTTTGGAATAATGTGTTTCAATAAGCGAAACCAGTGCACTACCGATAATTACTCCGTCTGCTCCGGTTTTAACCACCTCTGCTACATGCTCCGGAGTGGATATACCAAAACCCACAGCCAGAGGTTTATCAGTAATACTTCTGATTCTGGAGATAGTTTGAGGAACTGAACTGCTGAGTTCCTTATCTATTCCTGTAGCACCCAGACGACTGACCACATAGACAAAGGAATCCACATTATCGCATATATACTTAATTCTTTGAGCAGAGGTCAGCTCAGAAACGATATATACTCTTCCTATTCCACATGATTTGGTGGCTTTAGCAAAATCAGCCGATTCTTCTGGTGGTAAATCTGCAATCAGTAGGCTGTCAATACCGGCATCAGCAGCCTTCCTGCAGAACTGTTCATAGCCCAGATGATAGATGGAATTGGTATAAAGGAGAATTCCTATAGGGATTTCAGAATAAGTCCTGATCTTTTTTATCAGAGAGAAAAACCTGTTATGGTTAAGGCCGGAAGCAATAGCTCTCTGTGAAGCCCGTTGGTTAACAGGGCCATCCGCAACCGGATCAGAAAAAGGATATCCTATCTCCAGAATGTCCGCACCGCCATCAATGTAAGCTTTAAAGATATCCAGGCTTTTGTCAATATCAGGATCGCCTGCAACTGCAAAAGGTATACAGGCGGCTTCTTTTCTATGTTTCAACTGTTCAAAGGTCTTTTGGTATCTGTTCATATCGTCTTTCCAAGGAAATCAGCAACCGAGTATATGTCCTTGTCACCTCGTCCTGACAAGTTGATAATCATGATAGCATCTTTGGGTAGCTGTGGTGCCTGTTTTATGCAATAGGCAACCGCATGTGAAGACTCCAGGGCAGGAATTATGCCTTCACATTCACAAAGCAGAGTAAATGCCTGTACAGCTTCCTTATCGGTGGCAAAGGTATAATGCGCTTTCTTTGACTCGCAAAGCCATGAATGTTCCGGACCTACACCGCTATAATCAAGACCTGCCGAAACAGAATGTGTATCGAGTATCTGACCGTTTTTATCCTGAAGAACAAAAGAAAAGGAACCGTGAAGTATTCCAGGGCGGGAATAGCTGGTAGGGGTCAACCGGGTTGCATGCTTTTTCCCTTTGATTCCCAAACCACCGGCCTCTACGCCTACTAACTTTACAGAGTCATCTTCGAGGAATCCACTGAAAATTCCAATGGCATTTGATCCGCCTCCAACGCAGGCAACAACTTCGTCGGGTAACCGTTTCTCAGCTTGAAGTATCTGTTTACGAGCTTCTTTGCCGATAACCGACTGGAATTCCCGAACTATGGAAGGGAAAGGATGAGGCCCTAGAGCGCTGCCTAACACATAATGAGTGTTTCTTACAGTTTTTGACCAATCCCGGTAAGCTTCATTTACCGCATCCTTGAGGGTTTTGCCACCACTGTCAACCGGAATCACCCTGGTGCCCAGCATATTCATGCGGAAAACGTTGGGGCGTTGACGAGCCATGTCAATGGTTCCCATGTAAATATCACACTCCAGTCCAAGCAGTGCTGCAGCAGTAGCCGTAGCGACTCCGTGTTGTCCGGCTCCGGTTTCTGCAATGATACGGGTTTTACCCATATAGCGGGCAAGAAGTGCTTGACCGAGGGCATTATTGATCTTGTGGGCGCCTGTATGATTAAGGTCTTCACGTTTTAGATAGATTCGTGCTCCACCCAGTTTCTCTGTGAGTCTTGATGCATAATAAAGAGGCGTTTCACGCCCTACATATTGTCTGAGCAGTTTGTCATATTCTTCCATTGCCTTCGGGTCATTCACAAAAGCTAAAAATGCCTCTTCCACCTCTTTGAGAGCAGGCATCAGCACTTCAGGAGCGAATTGACCTCCAAACCTTCCAAAGTACCCTTGCAGTGATCTTATCTGTTTTTTCATGATATAATTTTACCAAGCCTGTTCAGTCTTAAATGACCATTTTTACCGGGTTCCCTTTCGTGGGACCAGAGTACTAAAAATACTCTTCCGATAATATTAGATGATTTTACCGGACCGAAATATCTGGAGTCCAAACCGGAATTCCAGTTATCAGCCAGAAAAAACACAAAATCGTTCTTTACAATATACTGATGAATCCGGGTTTTGCCAAATTTTACAGCAAATGACAAAGAAACTGTTCTTTGCGGATTGGCCTGCACCAGATAATTTTTCAGCCTGACCCAGAAAAACCAGTCATTGCTTAATTCAGAAGGAACCGAATCGATAGAACCACTGTAGAGAGTAAATCCAGTTATCTGATAATCTTTGGCCAGCGAATCATCAATAAATAATAGTGGCCTGATTTCAACAGGATCTTCAGGGTTTTCTTGTCTGATCACAGAAACAGCAAAAAAAAGATCACGTGAATAAAGGCTGTCCAGTTGAATCGTATCCCCGGCAGCCGGAACACGGTAGGGTTTGAAATAATCCCGGGGAGAGTAATCTTCAGGATGAATCTGATCGTCTTTTCCGACGAATGGAAATGTGAGTGCTGGGTTACCAAGGTTTACAAACATACCACCGTCAATACTGACTGTATCAGTTGAGAGAGCCGCAATTCTCAGGCATCCCATCTTTTTCTTGTCTGAAGACATTCTAAAAATTACCGGTTTATTATAGCCGGGCTTTATCACTTTATTAAATATGGGGAGATAGGGAGAGCGGAAAACCAGAAGCCTGTCTCCAGGGAGAACTGTAGGATACATCTGGTTGCCTGACATCTTGATCACATCTACAAATGCAAATTTTACCAGAATTCCAACTCCAAGTATAACAGATATCTGAATAATGGAACGGTAAAGAAATGCCTGAGTATCAAAATGTCGGTTTTGGTTTCCGTTCTTATCCATGAAATTACTCCCGACTCAGCACGGCTAAAAATGCTTCTTGCGGAATTTCGACATTCCCAATCTGTTTCATCCGCTTCTTGCCTTCCTTCTGCTTTTCCAGAAGCTTACGTTTTCTGGTAATATCACCACCGTAGCATTTTGCTGTGACATCCTTACGAAATGCCTTGACTGTTGTTCTGGCAATGACTTTTGACCCTATTGCTGCCTGTATTGCTACTTCAAATTGTTGACGGGGTATAAGTTCCTTAAGTTTTGAAGTTATTGCCAATCCGTAATGGTATGCATTATCCTTGTGAACAATTGTGGAGAATGCATCAACAGGTGTGCCGTTGATAAGAATGTCAAGCTTGACCAGTGAATCCTGAACATATCCATCCAGCTCATAATCCATCGATGCATACCCTTTGGATAAACTCTTGAGCCTGTCAAAGAAATCTATGATCATTTCTGAAAGCGGAACTTTATAGTGAATACAGACTCTGGTAGTTTCCAGATACTCCATAGTTATCAGTTTGCCCCGCTTTTCTTCACACAGCTTCATGATCGCTCCCACATAATCGGTAGGAGTGATAATCTGAATTTTGGAAACTGGTTCTTTAATGTGGTCTATTTCCTGAACAGAAGGCATTTTGGCCGGACTTTCCACTATTACTTCATCACCAGTTTTGAGTGTGACCACATATCTGACGTTAGGTACGGTAGTAATAATGTTAACATTAAATTCACGGAACAAACGCTCCTGCACGATTTCCATGTGTAAAAGTCCCAGAAACCCTGCCCTGAATCCAAAACCAAGTGCTGCCGAAGTTTCCGGTTCATAACTAAGAGATGAATCGTTGAGTTGCAACTTTTCCAGTGCAGACCGGAGGTCCTCGTAATCAGCCTTGTCGACCGGATAAATACCGCTAAATACCATTGGCTTGACTTCTTTAAAACCGGCAATTGGTTCGGTTGCACCATTTAGACGGGTGGTGATAGTGTCACCGGTTTTTATATCAGATGTGGTACGGATATTTGCAATCACATAACCTACTTCACCTGGATAAAGAGCATCTACTGGAACTCGTCCCATGCGAAAATACCCAATCTCATCCACATCATAATCTCTGCCTGTGGAAAGAAACTGTATCTTATCACCTTTTTTCAGTGTTCCATCAACAACTCTCACATACGCAATTGCTCCCCTGAACGCATCAAATTTAGAATCAAAAACCAAAGCCTTTAGCGGGTTTGATTCACTACCCGAAGGTGGAGGTACATCGGTAATAACCCGTTCAAGAATGGGAGCCACTCCTTCACCGGTTTTTGCACTGCAGGCCAGAATGGTTGAAGGATCTACGCCTAAAAGATCTGATACCTGCTTTCTTATTTCTTCAGGGTGTGCAGAAGGAAGATCTACTTTGTTGAGTACTGGAATGATGGACAGATCATTGTCAAGTGCAAGAAAGATGTTGGTAAGTGTCTGTGCCTCAATTCCCTGGGTAGCATCTACAACCAGAATTGCTCCTTCGCAAGCAGCCAAAGAACGGGATACTTCGTATGAAAAATCAACGTGTCCAGGTGTATCGATAAGATTAAATTGGTAAATTTCACCATTAGAAGCAGTATACATCATTCTGATAGGATGAGATTTAATGGTAATACCACGTTCTCGTTCCAGATCCATATCATCCAGAACCTGTGCCTGCATTTTCAACTTGCTTATAGTGCCGGTGATTTCCAGAAAACGGTCTGCAAGAGTTGATTTACCGTGATCGATATGTGCTATTATACAAAAATTGCGAATTTTATCAGTTACCACAGAAATACCTGTAATTTGTTGTTGGGAAGTTTCATCCGATCGAAACACTTTAGTGTAGGTAATTTAAGTGTTCTATCGGGAATAAACGTGCTAATATACTTAATGCGTTGGACTGAATTATAATGTATTACGACAAAGAACAGGGCAATATTGGTAAGCGAGAGCATAAAATCCAAATGTTTCAATCAACCATTCTGTTAAGAAATCTTAAGAGCTGATCACTTCAGGTGTGTTCATAAAAAAAGCGCTACCCCTACTAATGGTATTTAATCCTAATACTCCACAATTTATAGATTTTCATTCTTTTTAAGTATCTGTTAATTTCATAAAATCCTGAAAAAATGCTTGACTGTCTGTTATTAATAAAGTATTCTAAGGGGTAATTGTAGGGAAAAGTGGGAGATTGTGGGGAATTTATGGGATGGTTTCATGGAAGATTCGATTACTCCATTGATGCAAAAGGGAGAGTGAATTTTCCTGCAAAATTTCGCAAGGCACTCAGCTCCCAGGCTAACGAGACATTTATCATCTGCAGAGGGCCAAATAAATGTCTTCGAGCATACCCTCAGGATTTATGGACCGAGTATGAGAGAGAGTTAAACTCCCGACCCGAAACACCCGAAACATTGCGTCACAAGCGATTGCTTTATAACACCCTGTCAGACACTACATTTGATGCACAGGGAAGAATCACCCTGACATCAGCACAAATGGCCATAGCGGAGATTACAAAGGAGGTCTCCATGATCGGACAGGCTAATTATGTAGAAATCTGGAATACTGAGAATTATGAGAAATATTTAAATCAGGCAGACGATTTTGATGCGGTTTTCTTTCAATCTGTAGAAACCGGGTTGCCCAAAAGATGAAAGCAGAAAACTTCTACCATCAACCGGTACTTAAAGATGAAGTTTGTGATCTTTTAATTACCGATAAATCAGGGTGCTATTTGGATTGTACCCTGGGTGGAGGCGGACATTTCCGGGCATTGGCCGAAAGATTGACTTCAAATGCAATGCTTATCGGAATCGATAGGGATATGGATGCTATCAACTGGAATAAAAAGACAGTTGTTTCTGATGGTCCTTCCATCATCATTGAACAGAGTCGGTTTTCCTTATTTGATGAAATATTGGAAAGACACAATATAAAAGGGTTGAATGGTGTACTTCTTGATTTGGGGGTTTCCTCATTTCAGATTGATACAGCATCACGTGGTTTCACCTATATGAAGGATAGTGTTCTGGATATGAGGATGAATCCTTCAGAGGGAATTTCTGCTTCAGAGTTGCTTGAACAGTCTTCAGAAGAGCAATTGAGTTCAATTTTATCAGAGTATGGTGAAGTACATAATGCTTCCAGAATGGCCAGAGCTATCAAATCTTGTAAAAATATAAAAACCTCTGCAGATCTTCGAAGCTGTTTAGCTAAAGAGTATGGTCCGAATCTTCAGATAAAGGTGATAGCGAAAGTATTTCAGGCATTGCGTATTGCAGTTAACGACGAATTGGGAGAGTTAAAGAGGTTTTTAAGTAAAATTATTGGGTATCTGTTCAGTGGTGGAAGACTTGCAGTAATTGCATATCACTCACTGGAAGATCGGATGGTGAAGGACTTTATCCGCGAGCAGGAACAGGGATGCGTATGTCCTATCGACCTGCCATATTGCATTTGTGGAAAGCAGGTATTGCTTAAACGAATAACCAGAAAGGCTGTTCGGGCTTCAACTGCAGAGGTAAAAAGTAATCCACGCTCAAGAAGTGCACGCCTGAGGGTTGCAGAGAGAACCGAGGTTATCAATGAGAAAAAAAAATGAGAAATCAGTTTCCAGCCCTATCGTTCGTGTCAGGATCATGCTGGTTGGGGTAGCTGCTATCATTGCTTTTATTTCAGGACCTCTCTTGGCTGTATGGAAACAGGTCGCACTTAATAATACCTCCATTGAACTTAGCAAAATGAATGAAAGGCTCTCATCACTTCGTAAAGAAATTGCTTCACTTCAGTTTACTTGCGAGCGTTATGCCTCAACTGAAAGAATCGAAAAAATAGCACATGAAAAATTAAATCTCGAATATCCGGTTTCCAGCCAAATCGTAATCATCCAGCTTGGAAAGCAGGACAGTCCGAAGCTCTCCAGTACACCAAAAGAGTTTCTGGTGTATCTGAAAAAGACTATTACAGGAGATCGAGGTTAATGAATCAGTATAGAGCCAGGTTGTTTTTTATTGTTATGCTGCTGATGGCAGGTACTGTCGCCATCATAATCAGGCTCTTTACAATTCAGGTAATGGACAATCAGCGTTATGCAACCAGAAGCCGTGATCAGACTCAGAAGCGACAGATTCTTCCTGCAAAAAGGGGCAATATCTATGATCGTAAAGGTACTCTTTTGGCTTCCAGCATGGAAGGTGCAATATCTGTCAATCCGGATATTTCTTCATCTGGTAATTCCAAACCTGCCGCAATAGGCCGGGTTTATCCCTTTGGAGAAATCGGTGGTCCTCTTCTAGGGTATGTAGGTAAAGATGGTTACGGATTGGGAGGAGTGGAGTTTTCTTTTGATAGATATCTGCGTGGGGAGGATGGATGGATTATTCTGCAAAAAGATGGGCTGAACAAAAAATATCGCAAAATCGGTTTGCCATTTAAAGAGCCCCGTAATGGTAATGATGTGTATCTTACAATAGATAATAATATTCAGAAAATAGCTCAGACGGTCATTCGCCAGACAATTCACTCTCTGAAAGCCAAAGGTGGAATGTGTATAGTAATGGATCCCTCCGATGGCAAAATACTGGCCATGGTTAATGAGCCATCCTTTAATCCCAATTTTCCTTCCAATTACTCTATGATCAGCAGGCAGAACAAATGTATCAGTAATGTCTATGAACCCGGTTCCACTTTTAAAATTATAACCGCAGCTGCTGCTTTACAAGATAATATCATGAAGGAGCAGGACTTAATATATGGAAATAAAGGTGTATTCGAAATTTATCACCAGGTGATAAGGGATCACAGTCCTTATGGATATCTGACATTTGAAAATGCACTTGCCTATTCCAGTAATGTCTGTTTCGCAAAAATATCCAATGATGTTGGTAATGAGCGCTTGTATCGTTTTACCAGAGATTTTGGCTTTGGAGCCAAATGTGGAATCGAATTGCCTGGGGAGGAAGCCGGAATTCTTCATCCGGTAAAATCCTGGTCTGGACGTACCAGAGTAACAATGGCTATGGGACAGGAGATTTCGGTTACTTTGCTGCAAATGACTTTGTCCTTTGCGGCAGTGGCTAACGGCGGTGTGTTAGTCAGTCCTGAAATCTGTGAAAAAATTGTCAACGTTGATAACGAGGTCGTTAAAAGTTTCAAATACAGACCGGTAAGACGGGTATTGTCTGAAGATGTTGCACAACGCCTCAGAACCATGATGAAAAAGGTGGTGGAGAATGGTACCGGGAAAAATGCTGCCATAGAAGGCGTTTCAGTTGCCGGAAAAACAGGTACCAGTCAGAAACCTGACAGTGGTACTTACTCAAAGACAAGATCATGGTCTTCTTTCATAGGATTTGTTCCGGTAGAACAGCCAGTTCTGGTTTGTGCTGTTATGATTGATGAACCTTTACATGGAGAGATGGGAGGAGTTGCTGCGGCTCCTGCATTTAAAAAAATCATTACGCAGATTATTAGTCACCCGGAACTGGAATATACCGAGAAAGTGCTACATAAAAATACAGTTCCTTTTCAGGAAAACAGTACTTTAAAAATACCACAAATGTGTGGATTGCAAAAAGACAGTGCAGCTATGGTTCTTAATTCAAGTAAAATTAAATACCATTTTTTTGGAAACGGAAAAACAATAACTTATCAATCCCTGCTTTTCAAAGATGGAGAAAAAGAACCAGTATTGGCTCTTTATCTTGATAACAGTGAACAGGGATTATTGAAAAAAGAGATTCCTTACTGTATTGGAAGAGATTTACGTGATGCCATTAACATGATAAATATGAACGGAATCAAACCTTATGCGGTGGGGGCAGGAATGGTTCGCAGACAGAGTCCACCAGCTGGAGTAGCAATAGAAGCGGTGAAAGCTTGTACTTTGTACTGCTCATTTGATGGATGATTCCCAAAGAAAATTGTTCAGGGGGTGGAATAAGTTTCAATCTGTAACGAACTTATTTCATTTCGGGATATGAAAATTATGCTAAATAGAATTATTGAAAAAGCAGGTCTTGAGATACTGGCACGCGGTGGCAGTGGTGATCCTTTCATCACTGATATTTGTTATGATTCCAGGAAAATCAGTGAAGGTGCTCTTTATATTGCCATACCTGGAACTAAAGTTCATGGCGACAGCTTCATTAATGATGCTCTTTCCAAAGGGGCATCGGCGGTAATATCTCAAAATCCACAAGCAAAACTTTCGGTTCCCTGGATTCAAGTGAAAAATCCAAGGCTTGCTCCAGGAAAATTGGGTGCAGCTCTGTGGAATGTTGATCTTAATAAAACCAGTGTTATAGGAATCACCGGTACAAACGGGAAAACCACAACAGCTCATCTTTTTGAAAAGCTGCTTCAGCAGCGTTTTCTGAGTAATAAAGTCTGGATGTTTGGAACTATAGATTATCACATTGACGGGCATTGTCACCCTGCAGATCATACCACCCCGGAAGCTCTCGATATATTCCGTTTTATTGGAAATTCTTCAAGTAAACCCGATGGTCTTGTAATGGAGGTATCCTCTCACTCTCTGGCTCTTGACAGAATCGCCGGTCTTAGCTACGATTGTGCAGTGTGGACCAATCTTACCCAGGATCATCTTGATTTCCATAATAATATGGAAAACTATTACCAGGCCAAGAAGCGACTTTTTACAGAATACATTAAGGCGGATGGCTGTTCGGTGATAAACATTGATGATCCTTTTGGTAAGAGATTGGCAGAAGAGAAAAAATCAGGGAGATGTATTACTTTTGGACAATCGGAAAATGCTCAGGTGAGGATAAAATCCTGGCATTGTGATTGGAACGGTTCCAGAGTGGAAATAATCTATAATGGCTGGAATCGGACTTTTGAATCATGCCTGAGAGGATTTTTCAATGTATATAACATGTCTGCCATGATCGCCGGAGGCATTGGACTTGGTTATACACCGGATCAGATTTCCGATGCACTTCTTGCAATGACAACAGTATCTGGAAGAATGGAAAGAGTGTCTTTAGATGCGCCATTTACAGTAATAGTGGATTATGCCCATACTCCTGATGCGTTGGTAAATATATTGAGCACTGCACGTCCGCTTACTGAAGGTAGTTTGATCTGTGTTTTCGGATGTGGTGGTGATCGTGATAAAAGCAAGCGCCCGATTATGGGAAGTGTTGTAGCAAAATATGCTGACCAGGCAATAGTTACTTCAGATAATCCGCGTTCGGAAAGGCCCCAAAAGATAATCGATGATATAATCGCAGGTATTCCTCTGGATTTCCCACATGTTTGCATAGCAGATCGTCGTGAAGCAATAAAAGCAGCTTTGAACAGGGCTGAAAAAGGTGATTGTATAGTAATTGCCGGTAAAGGACATGAGGATTATCAGGAAATCAACGGGGTGAGACATCATTTCAATGATAAGGAAGTTGTTACAGAACTATTTAACAGTAAAAGGAACAAATGATGAAACATATACACTCCGAATCTTGCTCATGTGATAAAACAAACAGGTTGACTCTTGGATCTCTGATCGATTGGTGCGGAGGGGAAAGCGAATTGTCCGAAGCTCAGCGGAAAAAGAGTATTCAGGGACTCTGGCATGATTCCAGGAAAGTGCTACCCGGGAGTGTGTTTGTTGCAATGGGTTCAGATCGGGATGATGGCCATGCTTATATAGAAGCAGCATTCAAAGCTGGTGCCATGGCTGCTATTGTAAAAAAGAAAAAGGATGTGGTCTGTTCTGCTGCTTACCGTAAAAAGCTGATCAGAGTAAGTGATCCTCTCAAAGCTGTTCAAAAGGCTGCTGCTCGTTATCGCAAAGAAATGGGAATTCTTTTTGTGGGTATCACCGGATCAAATGGGAAAACCACCACCAGAACATTTATCTCTTCTGTACTTAAACAGAAATATGATATTGGTGAGACTTATGGAAATTTCAATAACCATATAGGTGTTCCACTGAGTATTCTCAGATTTAAAGGGGATGAGTGGGCTGGTATTATAGAGATGGGAGCGAATCATGAGCATGAGATTCATGAACTCTCCAGAATTGTCAGGCCAGATATTGCAGTGATTACTAATATCGGATATGGTCATGTGGGATTATTCGGATCGCTTGCCAATACTACCAGGGCAAAATTTGAAATAGCTGATGGGCTTTCTTCGGATGGTTTCATGTTGCTAAATGGAGATGATCCTCGTTTGGTGAAAGCTGCCAGGGAACGAGGTTTGAAAACAATTTTTTATGGAATGTCATCAAACTGTCAGATAAGACCGGATTCTGCTGGTATTGATAATGAAAAAAAGATTTACTTTAGACTAGACGGTACAGTGTTTCACCTTTCTATGCCAGGCAGGCACTTTATATACAGTGCACTACCAGCAATCTGTATCGGAAGACGTTGCGGTATTCCTGATGAAATAATTGTGGAAACTATAGCTTCGCAGAAACCGCTCCCCATGAGAGGAACAGTACAGGTGAAAAACGGTGTCTCATTCATTGTCGATTGTTATAATGCCAATCCTTCTTCAATGAAAAGTGCCATTGCATATCTTGCAGATATGGCAGAAGCATCAAAGCGGGTAGCGATTGTGGGGGATATGCTGGAACTTGGAAGTTATTCCAAACGTTTGCACCGTGAACTGGGGAAGGATCTGGTAAAAGCTGGCGTGAAGAAGATAATTGCTGTGGGTGAATTTGCAACTGATGTAGCTTGTGCTGCAGTGGAGGCTGGGATCTCAAGTAAGAGAGTGTTTACAGCAGGAAATTCAGAGCAGGCAGTGCAAATAGCTCAAAATGAAATTCTGGATGGTGATATGGTTTTACTGAAAGGGTCCAGGGGTGTACATCTGGAGACACTTTTTGAAAAGTTTTAGGCATAATGAAAAACGAAGAGAAATCATTAAATAAATTGTTATCTGATATGAATAATAGTATTCCATCGAAGGTATCCATAATTGGTGCGGCACGCAGCGGACTGGCAGCTGCATTGTTTTTTATGGAAAGAGGCAGTAAGGTATTTTTAAGTGACAGCTGTACTGAACAGAAACTATTAGCTTCACTTGAGACAAAGGGCCTTTCAGGACTTGAACATGAGTCGGGGGGGCATACTGAGCGGGTTCTTGATTGTGAAGTATTAATTCTTTCTCCCGGGGTGCCTTCCGGACTGCCGATCATAAAGCGGGCACAAGAAACGGGTATTCCTGTGTGGTCTGAGATGGAACTTGGGTTTCAGATGTCAAAAGCAACATTTCTGGCGGTTACCGGATCGACAGGAAAAAGTACTACAGTTTCACTTGCAGGAGAAGCTTTAAAGGCCGCGGGTAAAGAATCGGCTGTTGCCGGCAACATAGGAATTCCAGTGATAAGCATTGTGCCGTCACTTTCTTCCGATGGTTTTGTAGTGGCTGAGGTGTCAAGTTTTCAATTGGAAAATATTGATCGTTTCAGACCTAAAGCTGCGGTGATACTCAATTTTATGAAAAATCATCTTGATAGATATTTGTCTGAAGATGATTATTACAATGCAAAAAAGCAGATAGCCCGTAATTTTAACAAGGATAATTACCTAATCTTGAATGCCAGAGATCCGAAGCTAGTGGCCTGGTCAAAGGAAATGGTGCATAAGACAAATATCATTTTCTTTGGTGAAAATGTAGACGGATTTGACTCATTCTGGTGTGAGCAGGATAAGTTGTTTTACAGGTTTAAAGGCAGTACTGGAAATATTCTTAATTTCAGCGATATGTCTATTAAAGGCAGGCATAACCATGAAAATGCCTGTGCGGCATCGGCTCTGGCAAAAGTCGCAGGAATTGATGACGAATTTATAAATAAAGGAATCTGCTCATTTAAAGGATTACCTCACCGGCTCGAGTTTATACAGTCAATAGATGGGGTAAGCTGGTACAATGATTCAAAATCAACTACTGCTGAATCGGTAGCTGTTGCTGTTGCTGCTTTTCCCCGAGGTGTGCATCTGATTGCTGGAGGGAAGGACAAGGGATGCGATTTTGCTGCTGTGAAGGATACCATTGCTGCAAGTGTTAAGGATATAATTCTGATAGGTGAAGCGGCAGATCGAATGGAGAAACAGTGGAAAGGTTTGGCACCTATTTATCGATGCAAAACTCTCAAAGATGCTGTTGATATGGCGGCAATAAAGAGTGTACCCGGTGAATATGTGGTATTCTCCCCTGGATGTTCAAGTTTTGATATGTTCTCCAGCTATGAAGAGCGTGGGGCCATCTTCAGGCAACTGGTGATGGAACTTGGAAATGAAAGGGTTGGATTATGAGCAACAGAATGGCTCGAATAGATTTTGGGCTTTTTGGCGTGGTTTTACTGATGCTGGGATTTGGCATCGTCATAGTTTACAGCTCATCTTTTGCTCTGGCTCAATGGCGCTTTGGTGGATCTGATTTCTTTCTTTCAAGACAGACGGTAAGGGCGCTTCTAGCTTTGGCCAGTTTTATGTTTTTTATAAATGTGGATTATCATTTCTGGGGTAAGGTTGGCAATGTCATCTATCTTCTCTCTGTTTTATTGCTAATTGTTGTTCTAGTGCACCCGGCAAGCCAGGCAATAAACGGAGCCAGACGATGGATTTCAATTGGACCGATTAACTTTCAGGTTTCTGAACTGGCCAGAATGGCTCTTATAATGGTACTTGCCAGAAACTGTGAAAAGGCAGGTCCTGAGATAAAGAAATGGCCTGTGTTATTGAGATGCCTGGTATTAACAGGAATCATGTGTGTTTTGATTCTTAAAGAACCAAACTATTCGACCTCATTTTTACTTGGAATAACAGCATTATCTATTCTTTTTCTATCGGGAGCAAACATTTTGCATCTTGTTGGAGTCATAGCTTCCTTAATTCCGATTGCAATCTTACTGATCGTAAAAGAACCTTATCGTTTTGCACGTATAAAGGGCTTTATGAATATGTCAAACGAACAGAACGGCTTGAGCTATCAGGCTGTTCAATCGGTGATAGGATTAGGTAATGGAGGGCTTTTCGGAGTTGGAATAGGTAAAGGGGCACAGAAGTTTTTCTATCTGCCGGAACCCCATACTGATTTTGCTATTTCCATAATCGGGGAGGAGATCGGATTTGTAGGGCTAATGATTCTTCTGGCTATGTTTATATTTATAGTGTACCGGGGATTGAAAATTTCATTACATGCTCCTGACAAGCTGGGTCAGATGATGGCTTTTGGATTTACTTTTGTAGTAGCATCCTACACTCTTACTCACATTTTTGTGGGGACTGCAATGATGCCTACAACCGGTATACCTTTACCTTTCCTTAGCTATGGGGGGATGAGCCTGGTATTTATGATGAGCAGCATGGGAATACTGCTTAACATTTCCAGTCAAGCCAGGTATGGTTTGACCACACAGAAAAACAGAAGATTTACAGGATTGGCAGAGGGTTGAATCAATATATATGAAACAGTTTGCAAAAAAAATTCACATGGTAGGTATCGGTGGGGCAGGTATGTGCCCTCTGGCTGAAGTTTTAAAGACGCATGGTCATATAATAACAGGCAGTGACAAGTCCAGTTCACCTGCCACTGCCAGGCTGGAATCTCTTGGGATCAGAATTCAATTGAACCACACACCGGATCTCATTAAAAATGCCGATTTACTGGTTTATTCAAGTGCAGTAAAGAAAGATAATCCGGAGCGGGTATATGCCAGAGAGCATGGAATTCATGAAATGAGACGTGCTGATGTGCTTGGTGAACTGATGAGGGCGCATTTTACAATTTGTATTTCCGGAACACATGGAAAAACAACAACCACATCTTTAGTTGGTGAAGTTTTTAATAATGCAGGACTTGAGCCCACAGTGCTTGCGGGAGGAATGATTAGAAGTGCTGATTCTCATGCTTTTGTGGGAAAAGGCAATATTATGATTGCTGAAGCAGACGAATATGACCGTTCATTTCTGGCAATGTACCCTTCAATGGCTATTATTACCAATATCGAGGCTGACCATCTTGATTGTTATGGATCTTTGCAGAGTATAAAAGAGGCTTTTATAAGCTTTACCGAAAGGATTCCTTTTTATGGGGCGGTAATTGCTTGCAGCGATGATTGCGGAGTAAGAGAAATTCTATCGTCACTGCATAAAACGGTTATAACATACGGATTAAACAGTCCTGCAGATTATACCGCTGAGAGTATCAGTTTCAGTCGGGGACGGTCATCTTTTACAGTAAAGCGAAGAGGTGAGAATTGCGGTGTGGTTGATCTTAATCTTCCCGGAATTCATAATGTGCTTAATTCACTGGCAGTTATAGCTGCTGCCACAGAGATGGGGATTGAATTCGGCTCAATTGTATCTACGCTGTCTTCTTTTCAGGGTGTACGAAGGAGATTTGAGATTATTGCAGAGATTGGTGGAATAACCATTATAGATGATTATGCGCATCATCCTTCCGAAATAAGCGCTACTATCAATGCAGCCAGAAAATGCGGTTACAAAAGACTGATAGTAGTGTTCCAGCCTCATCTTTACAGCAGAACCAGAGATCTGTTGGATCAGTTTGTTAAAAGTCTTTTGGAAGCTGATGTTGTGTATGTCACTGATATCTACAAAGCCAGAGAAGAACCAATTGCCGGGATTTCTTCTGCAACGATTGTGGAGAAGATGATTGAGTGCGGACATAGAAATGCCAGTCATATTGCTTGTAAAAATGATACAATCGCAGCTCTGAAAAACTTGGTAAAAGAAGGTGATGCGGTCATTATGATGGGTGCAGGAGATATCAGGGATTGTGCTGTAAAGTTAGCTGGAGAGCTGGCAGATGCCTAAAAGAGTCGGGGCAAACAGCCGCAAGAAAAAGGCTACCCGGAGAGTTAAAAGGAAACATACAATACGGAAGCTAATGGTAAAGGCATTAGTATTTGCCCTGATAGCCGGTCTGGGTTATGCTGTGATTTATTTTGGCCATGACAGAATCGTAAGGCTAAAGGAAAAATTTGAAGGCTCGGCATTGTTGAGCGTAAAGGAAATAATGGTCAGGGGGGCTAAACATGTTCCGGAAGATAAGGTACTGGCATTAAGCGGTCTAAAGCCTGGGATGAAAATTTTCCGGATCAACTCCAGGAAAGTAGACACATTGTTAAGCAGTAATCCCTGGGTTGAAAACGTAAAAATGGTCAGGAAACTGAGCGGATTTGTAAGTCTGGAAATCAGTGAAAGGAAACCGATTGCTTTAGTCAATTTGGGAAATATTTATCAGATTGATATACACGGAATGGTGCTGCCTTTAACTGGCGGTGTGAATTTGTCACTTCCGTTGGTAAGCGGCCTAAAGGATACAGTGGATTATCTGGGGAGACAGGTAATAAAGGCGGATCATCTGAAACGGTTAAAGAATTTTTATCGACAGGTGAGAGATGTGGATGACGATATGATGAACAGGATATCACAGGTGGATTTGTCGGATACGGACAAGGTAAGAATTACTTTTCAATCCAGTCCAACATTGTTTGAGCTGGAAACCCAGTCTCTTGCCTTGCGACTTAATCACCTCAAAAGGCTTCTGGAGGTGATTGCTGATATGGCTCAACTGCCTGCCAGAATAAATCTCTGTTATCAGAATCTGGCTTTTGTAACTCAACCGGTTCCTGTTAAAACCGAAGTGATCCACACCGTAACAGATTAATTTTTTTGTGCAGTTCATAGGAGGTTTACATGGAAGATAACGTTATTGTGGGATTGGATATAGGAACGACTAAAATAGCCTGTATTATTTCGGAACTAGATTCTAATGGTGAATTGAAGATTGTGGGAGTGGGAGTTAGTCCTTCTGATGGTCTGCGTAAAGGGGTTGTAGTAAATATCGACAAAACCGTCAGATCGATTCAGAAAGCTGTTGAGGAAGCAGAGCTAATGGCTGGAGTGGATGTCGAATCGGTCTATGTGGGTATAGCAGGCGATCATATCAGAGCCATTAACAGCAGGGGTGTTGTGGCCATTTCCCGTGAAGATAACGAAATAACAGAACTGGATGTGGTAAGAGCAATTGATGCTGCAAAAGCTGTTTCTATTCCCATGGACAGAGAAATATTACATGTGATCCCACAGGAGTATGTTGTTGATGATCAAAGTGGAATCAAAGATCCGATAGGCATGTGCGGTGTGCGTTTGGAAACTCAGGTGCATATAGTTACCGGTGCAGTAACCAGTGCCCAAAATATTTACAGAAGTGTTGATAAAGCAGGACTCAAAGTAATCGATCTGGTTTTGGAGCCGTTAGCATCCTGTTATGCAGTTCTGGAAAAGGATGAAAAGGAGCTTGGAGTTGCTCTGATTGATATGGGGGGAGGAACAACCGACATATCTATTTACTTTGATGAAAGCATTCGCCATACTGCCGTTGTCGGGCTTGGGGGAAAAAATGTTACTAGTGATATAGCTATAGGAATAAGCACGCCTATTGAGAGAGCTGAAGAGATAAAAAAGCAATTTGGGTGTGCCTGTTCTTCTCTGGTGAAAGGAAACGAGTATCTCAGTGTGCCTGGAGTTGGGGGGCGGGAGCAGAGGGAAGTTTCAAGGAGTGTTCTTTCCTCCATAATTGAACCGCGGCTGGAGGAGATTCTTTCCCTTGCCTTAAGGGAAATAAAAAGAACAGAGTATGCAGATATGCTGGGAGCTGGTGTAGTTCTTACCGGGGGAGGATCACTTATGGATGGAATTCAGGAACTGGCCGAAAAAGTTTTTGAGATGCCTGTTAAACTGGGTGTTCCCTATGGGTTTGGCGGCTTGACTGAGGCAGCGAAATCACCTGTACATGCAACCGGTGTAGGATTATGCATGTACGGATTAGAACAGATGAAAAACCGGCGTAATAAGAAGGCGTTTGGGGGTGAGGATAATTTCAGGAAGATATTTGATAGAATGAAATCATGGGTAAAGGAATTTTTCTAAAGACCAGAGGAACTGACATTTTAATAAAATATGAATTTAATTAACCTGGCATAAAATCACATATGAGGAGGAGCATTATGAATTTCACATTAGATGAGACATTTGATACTGTTGCAAAAATGAAGGTAATAGGTGTTGGTGGGGCAGGTGGAAATGCCGTAAACAGAATGATTGCTGCCGGCCTTACAGGAGTAGAATTTATAGCAGTGAACACAGATGCTATGGCCTTGGCTAATAATAAGGCAGCAAATAAAATACAGATTGGTGCGAAGATTACTAAGGGTTTGGGTGCAGGTGCAAATCCAGAAGTAGGTCGCCTGGCCATGGAGGAAGACAGAGATCAGATTGCGTCAATTCTGAAAGGTGCAGATATGGTTTTTATTACTGCCGGTATGGGTGGTGGAACTGGTACTGGTGGTGCACCTGTCGTAGCTGATATTGCTCAGGAAATGGGAATATTGACTGTGGCTGTGGTTACCCGTCCCTTCCTTTTTGAAGGAAAGGTACGTGACAGAAATGCCCGTAAGGGAATTGATAGCTTACGTCAATCGGTAGATACTATTATCTGTATTCCCAATCAGAAGCTTCTTTCAATAGTAGAGCGCAATACTTCTTTGATCGATGCCTTTAAAACCGCAGATGATGTTCTTTTTCAGGCTACAAAAGGTATTTCCGACCTCATTTCGGTGAATGGACTTGTAAACCTTGATTTCGCTGATGTCAAAACAATCATGAAGGGTATGGGAGATGCTCTGATGGGTACGGGGTATGCAGAAGGTGATAACCGGGCTTCGATTGCGACAGATAATGCTATTCACAGTCCATTGCTGGATGATATCTCTATTGTGGGAGCCAAAGGTATTCTGATTAATATTACCGGTGGTGAAGATATGACTCTCTATGATGTCAGTGATGCAACTCAAACTGTCTATGATGCGGTCGGTGAAGATGCTGAAACGAATATTATTTTCGGCGCGGTTACTGACCCCAATATGAAAGGGAAAATCAGTGTCACTGTTATTGCTACCGGCTTTAATGAGGAATCCATGGAGAAAAAACGTGATTCGGCTGCCCAGAAAATGCTGCTGACACTTCCAGGACAGAAAAAAGATGTTGTTGAGCAAATGTCAATCTCACTGAATGTGCCTCCACAGCAGAACAATTCTGAAATCGAGCCTGAAAATCAGGACATATCAAAGGTAGTTCAGGATAAATCTGCAGCACAAAAGGAAAATCCTGGTATACCTGTTGTAAATAATACAGGTGCCTCTATTGAGTGTCTTCCCTTTTTAAAAAAGGACGTAATACGAAAGGAACGGGTTTATGTCTCCAAGGGGAGTGTAATTACCCAGTATGAGGATGATATGGAGGTACCTACATTTTTGAGGAAGCAGATGCAGTGATAAAGCTTAAGGTTTAACCTTACCGGAGGAATTTTTTTCCTCCGGGAAAAAATATCTTTTAAAAGGACCTTTAAAAAATATGAATGATTTGGAACGGCAGATGATACGCAAAGCAGCTAAGAAGCATAATAAAATCTATCCTTGTGCTCAAAAGCAGCAATTGAGTGATTGTTTTACCAGACATGAAAATCAAGTGTTTTTCTGGTATAACACCGAAGATCAGAGTACACATGTAATCACAGCTACTGAACATGAGAAATAAAAAAGAACGTTGGTGAAATAAATCATCTTTGCAGATGAACCAGAGAGTTTGTTGGAATTAAATGTACGATTTTTCGGCTAAACTAGGTAGCTGTCTTTGAATCAGTAATTATCCCGGTGGCCAGTGAAACTCTCTTCCACTTAATATGTGTACATGTATATGGTGGACGGTCTGACCGGCCTTTTCTCCGTAATTAATCACTAACCTGTAGCCTTTTTCATTTAGTTTCTCTTTTTTAACCGTCTCTGAGATTGCTCTGAAAAGGGTTTCAAATAGAGTTCCCTCTTTGCCTGGCACTTCATGAATTCCGGCAAAGTGTTTGCGAGGCAATGCCAGAAAATGTTGCGGAGCCTGCGGGTTAAGGTCAGAGATTACAATTGCAGATTCATCCTCATAAATTTTCCTTGAGGGAATCTCATTGCGGATTATTTTGCAGAATATGCAATCATCCATAAACACCACCAGATGGTTTTTAGGTTTAAGATTTAAGATATCAGATTTCAGATTTTGGATTTTGAATTTCTGATTTGTGTTTTAAAATAATTCGAAACAGGCTGAAAATAAAACTTTTAAAAACAGCTTTGATTGCCAGATGATTAAGAAAGTAACTATTTTTGAGAACGATGAAAAGTATAGCACAAAACCGAAAAGCATATCATAATTATGAAATTCTGGAAAAAGTTGAAGCTGGTATTGCTTTAACAGGTTCCGAGGTTAAATCTATCCGTGCGGGTAGAGTAAATTTATCCGACAGTTATGCTCAGTGTACCGGGGGGGAGATCTTTGTCAGCAGTCTTCATATCAGTGCTTATGAGCGGGGAGGATTTTATTCGCCCGATCCATACCGCAAAAGGAAACTTCTTCTGCAAAAAAAACAGATAATTCGTTTATGTAATGAAGTGGAAAGAAAGCATCTGACTTTGATTCCTCTATCGATATATTTTAAAAAACAATGGGTTAAAGTGGAAATAGGTCTTTGCAGAGGCCGTAAAAGCTATGATAAGCGTCACAAAATAGCGGAAGAGGAATCAAAGAGGCGAATCTCTCAGCTTTTTGGAAAGCGTCGTTAGTTATGTTTTTCGCAAGAGTATTACCGGATCACTGTAGAAATGGTTGCTCTGTTCATCAAAATAGTTTTAAGCGTTTATACATCTCTGCCTTCAGTTGCCTTTTATCGATCTCTCTTCTTTTAGTTTTCCAAATCAGTTCGATTGCTCAGATTTCAGTGCAGTTTAAGCCTTCAGGAAAAAAAAGCAGCGTAGAGTCTTTTGTTCACAATGATAGTGAACTGATTTCCATAATCTCTTTTGCAGAGATGTTAAATTATCACTGCCACTGGGATCGTTTCTCACAGTGTCTGACTTGTAAGAAAAATGAAGATTCTATTTCCTTTATTCAGGATAACACGTTTATAGTGCGTAACGGGGTTACTGGTAAGTTATCTCAGGCTCCATTACGCTTCGGATCGCAACTTTTCCTTACCATAACAGATCTGATTACAGCTTTCAAACCAGAAGACGGTGAGTTGGAATGGAATGCCTCATCCCGCACCATTGAGTTGATCGAATCCCTGTATTCCATAAAGTCAGTTTTCTGTGAAAAGAAGCAGAACGGGACTCTTCTCACTATTGATATTAGTGATTCGCTTTTATTTGATATTACCTATTTTTATCCAAATCTTACGGTCAATTTTCTCAAAGGGACAGTTGATACTCAGAAAATTCACAGTAAAGAACCTTGTGGGGTTGTAAAATCTTTTTCTACTGTTCAGTTTAAAGAGTCAGCCCAGATTTCAGTGCTTTTGAATAGCAAAATCGAAGAGCCTGTATATGATTATGTTCAGGATACAAAAAGATTGATGCTGAGTTTACGGCCCGAAAAAAAAATGGATAATGTAGCCCTTTTCAAACCATCAAATACCCTGCAGGTTGAATCGCTGAATACAGTAGTAATTGACCCTGGGCACGGGGGAAAGGATCCCGGTGCGATCGGGGTGGGGGGAATACAAGAGAAAGATGTGGTTCTCAGCATCGCTCTAAAATTAAGGGACATGCTTAAAAAAAACGATGGGATAACGGTTCATCTTACTAGAGAAAAAGATGTTTTCATTCCGTTACAGGATCGTACAAAGTTTGCCAATGATAAAAAGGCCGATCTCTTTATCAGCATTCATGCAGATGCTGTCTCAGGAAATGTTCAACGCAAGAAAATTACCAGAGGTTACAAAGCTTATTTTCTCTCACATGCAAAAAACGAAGAGGATAAACTGGTTGCCATGCGTGAGAATTCGGTAATAGAGCTTGAAGATCGGCCTCAGAATTACAACAATCTTCAGAATCTGCTTATTGATTTGGCTGGTAATGAATACCTTAAGGAGAGTCAGGAGCTTTGTATCCTTATCGATCAGAAGTTCGAAGAAGGTTTGAAAAAAAAGATCCCCAAGCTGCATCTGGGAGTGGGACAGGCAAATTTTTGGGTTCTCAATGGAGCCTATATGCCATCTGTTCTTATAGAGGTGGGCTTTTTATCGAATGCCACTGAGGAGAAGCTTCTTGCAGACAAGACTTTTCAGAAATATATTGCATCATCCATTTATGATGCCATCATCAAATTCAAGAAGGGTTACGAGGGCGGACTATGAGTGATTGCAGACCTATAGGGATATTCGATTCCGGGCTTGGTGGATTAACTGTTGTCCGAGAAATTCTCAGATTAATGCCTAATGAGCGAATTATCTATCTGGGTGATACCGCCAGAAGTCCCTATGGTGGGCGATCTGAAGAAACCATTAAGTCCTTTGGGCTCCAATGCGCCGACCACATCTTAAAGCATGACATTAAAATGCTGGTAGTTGCCTGTAACACTGTTTCTTCAGTAGCGCTGGAACTGATCGAAAAAAAAATCAAAGATATTCCTGTAATTGGAGTCATCCTGCCTGGGGCGCGTGCGGCTGTTTTAAGAACTGCAGAATACAAAATTGGGGTGATAGGAACACAGGCAACAATTAATGCCAAGGCTTATTTAAGGGCTATCAATAATATTGACCCCAATATCAGGGTATATGGCAGAGCCTGTCCGCTATTTGTACCTCTTGTGGAGGCTGGATTGTTTGATCACGATATCAGCAGACTTACCGCACAACATTATCTTTATGAGATGATTGATTTGGGGGTGGACTGTATTATTCTTGGATGTACACATTACTCATTGCTTCTGGAGGTAATCCAGGGGACTGTGGGCAATAGAATTCAATTACTTGATAGTGCTTTATGGACTGCAAAAGAGGTTCAGGACATATTGACTGCTCTAAATTGCACAACTTCACTAAAAGATGATGGTTTCGAGAAGAGCAGTTTTCTATTTACAGACATTACTACGGATACCGGGATACAGGCAGAACTGTTTCTGGGGCGTAAATTAACATCAATTCAAAGAGTCACCCTGGATATCTGAAAGAAGCTTTTTTCCCGGTAAAAAAAGCATAACAGAAATAAAGGAGAGGATCATGTCAGGTCATTCCAAATGGGCCACTATTAAGCGGCAGAAAGGAAAAGCAGATGCAGCCAGAGGTAAACTGTTCAACCGTCTTATCCGTGAATTAACCATTGCTGCCAGAATCGGAGGCGGTGACCCCGATTCCAATCCCAGGCTGAGAACAGCTGTTTCTGCAGCGCGTGCTGCAAACATGCCCAATAAAAACATAGAGACAGCTATTCTTAAAGGTAGCGGACAGATGGAAGGTGTTGCCTATGAAGAAGTAACCTTTGAGGGATACGGACCCGGAGGGGTTGCTATTATGATTGAATGCATGACCGATAATCGCAACCGTACGGTTGCAGAAGTCAGGCATGTGCTGACCAAGTATGGCGGGAATCTGGGGCAGACTAATTCTGTGTCATGGATGTTTAAATCTAAGGGAATAATCAGGGTTTCTAAAGACAGTATGGCTGAGGATAAACTGATGGAAGTGGTTCTTGAAGCTGGAGCAGAAGATATGAGCCTTGATGGGGAAGAATTTGAAATCGTGACTTTACCTGAGGCTTTTGACTCGGTCCGTGAGGCTCTTGAAAAGTTTAACATCAAACCTGTTAGTGCGGAATTAACAAAAATCCCCGAAAATACTGTAAAAGTTGAAGGAGATAATTCATCCAGAATTCTCAAACTCATGGAAGCTATTGATGATCTGGATGACACACAGCATGTTTATGCAAATTTTGATATTTCCGATGAAGATATGGAGAAGCTTAACTCATGATTATCTTCGGGATTGACCCGGGGACTGCTGTTACCGGCTATGGGGTGATCAAAACCATTAATAACTCAGTTAGCTGGGTCGATTCTGGTGTTATTACCACTGATGCAACCGAAAAACTTTCAGTGCGCCTGGAAATGATTTACGACAGGCTCTTTGAAAAGATCAGGCAGCATAAGCCTCAGCGGGTTTGTATCGAAGAAGCTTTTTATGGTAAGAATGTTCACACCACTCTGGTTCTGGGCCATGCTAGAGGTGTAGCAATGCTTGCTGCAAAAAAAAACGGTGCCCAAATCGTGGAATATTCTCCTCGTGAGGTCAAAAAAGCTATCACCGGAAATGGAAATGCCACTAAAGATCAGATTGCCTATATGGTGCGGATGATTTTATCACCTCCGGTTGAGTATTCCCAACTTGACGCTTATGATGCTTTGGCGATAGCTGTCGGTGATTTTCACATGGCAAAAACCGATGGTTTAAAAAAAAATGTTTACTTAATGTGAGAGAACTGAATGATCGAATACATTAAAGGAATTCTGACTGAAAAAGAAGTCGCCAGGGTAGCTATTGAAGCACATGGGGTTGGCTACAATATCAGTATTCCTCTTTCCACCTATGAGAAACTTCCGGAGACTGGAACAAATCTTCTTTTGTACATCCATTATCTGGTTAGGGAAGATGCTCACAAACTCTATGGCTTTTTTAGCAAAACTGAAAGAGAGATGTTTCGCCACCTGATAAGTATCACTAAAATCGGTCCAAAGGTTGCCTTGAGTGTTCTCTCCGGTATTACTATTAACGACCTTGTGAGCTGCATAAACAGTGGTGATTCCAGACGTCTGGAGAAGATTCCTGGTGTGGGGCAGAAAACCGCTCAGCGTCTGTTGATTGAATTGAAAGGCAAGGTTGGTTCGCCTTTGGTGAGTGGGATTTCTGAGGGTTCTTTGGTAACAAAGCCTTCCAACATGAAAATCCGCGACGAAGCATTTGCAGCTATGCTTTCTTTAGGGTATAATGATAAACAGGTTCAGAAAGCTTTTACTCGTGTTGAACAGACAGTATCAGAGAGTGCTCCTGTGGAGGAATGGATCCGAAAGGCATTGCAGATTATATGAATATTCAGGAACTAATCCAGAAGATCATGACAGGTTCACCATGTTGTGGTATCAGATTGCAGGGTGCTGATTTCTCGCATTTGAACCTGGCTGGTGCAGATTTTAAAGACAGTGACCTTTCTCGTTCCAGATTCTGTTTCGCTAATTTGAGCGGTTCTGCTTTTCAGGGTTGTGATTTGCGGGAATCCGATTTTTCCCATAGCATCATTGCCGGTGCTACCATGATTATCGCCAAAATAAGCGGAGTTCCTCTGGGTAATGTGAATCACACAAATTTTCGCTTATCCAGTATGAAAGATTCCGACTTTTCACGCGCCAGAATCGAAAAGGCTGATTTTGTGGATGCTGATCTGCAAAACTGTCATTTCGAGTATGCACAGATAAAGGAAACCGAATTCGGGAGATGCAGCTTTAGTAAAGCTAAATTTAACAATACTGAGATACAGCGATGTGATTTTTCGGAAACCTTTGCGAACGAATTGTCGGTTTTCAGGTGTAACTTCCAGCATAGTCTGTTCAATACATCCGATCTTACCGGTTCTGAATTTGTAAACTGCGAGTTTAACCACTGCAGCTTTAAAGATGCTTTTTTGACTAAAGTAAAGCTTCGCCAGTGCCGGTTTAACGATTGTGATTTTTCCAGATCCAGCGCACAGGAGTCAGTCTTTTCAAATTGTAAGTTTGTTAAAGTTAATTTCGGGCAATCGTTCCTGGAGGGATCACAGTGGTCAGAATACTCTTTTTCCGATGTGCAATTCAGGCAGGCATCCCTTAATGATGCTGTTATTCGCAGTAATAATAAGACAGTCGATTTCCAGGGTGCATCAGGCCTTAAATGAGCAGGTTTAAAAATGAGTGATGATCGAATAATTTCTGGTGTTCAGCATCAGGGTGATGATGAACAGATGGATGCAAAGCTGCGCCCAGAAAGATTCGGGGATTTTGTGGGGCAGGATTCAATCAAAGAAAATCTCTCTATCTTTGTGGAGGCTGCAAAAAAAAGGGGGGAGGCTCTGGATCATATCCTCTTTTGCGGACCTCCGGGATTGGGAAAAACGACTCTTTCAAGAATACTGGCACAGGAACTGGGTGTGGGTATTCAGACCACATCAGGACCGGTGCTGGAAAAAAAAGGAGACCTTGCAGGCAATCTGACCAATCTTGCAGAACGTGAAATATTGTTTATAGATGAAATTCACCGATTGAACAGGGTTGTGGAAGAAGCTCTTTATCCAGCTATGGAGGATTTTGTTTTTGATATTATGATTGGTGAAGGACCGGCTGCCCGTTCTATCAGATTGGATCTCAAGCCATTTACCCTTGTTGGTGCTACAACCAGAGCTGGAATGCTTACCTCTCCCATGCATGCACGTTTTGGTTATGTTTGCCGCTTGAATTATTATACCCCAGAACAGCTTAAGATTGTCATTTTGCGCTCTGCAGGTATCCTGGGAATTCATTGTGACAGTGATGCTGCATTGGAACTGGGAAAACGAGCCCGAGGGACTCCCAGAATCGCTAACCGGCTTCTTCGACGGTGCAGGGATGTGGCAGAAGTAAAAGGTGAGGGGAAGATCACCAGAGTAATTGTTGACAAGACTCTTGATATGCTGGGGGTTGACAGCTGTGGTCTGGATGAGATGGATCGTTCTGTACTTTTATCCATAATTGAGCATTATGGCGGAGGACCGGTGGGGCTCAACACCATTGCTGTAGTTGTAGGGGAGGAACCTGATACTATCGAAGAGGTGTACGAACCGTTTCTGATACAGTCCGGTTTTCTCAAGAGAACTCCCAGAGGGAGGGAAGTAACTATGAAAACATATCAATATTTCGGTTTGCGACCGCCATCATATCTGGATAATCAACAGGATCTCTTTCAAAAAGATTGACTCCTGAAGTTTAGCCAAGACTGAAAAATTGCCTTTTCCAAATTCAAAATTTGTAAATTTGTATAGTAGAAACATCTATTCTTTTTAATTAACGTTATTTTGCAGGACAAAAGTGCTTTTTTCCGGCCCTCTGATAAAACTAAAATAAAAAATAGGAGAACAGATGAATTGGATCGAAGTTGGTAGATTTCTGGTTGTTGCAGGGACTGTAATTCTAGTAATAGGCATAATCTTTCTGCTTTCGGATAAAATTCCTCTTGGAAGACTGCCTGGGGATATTCAGATTGGAAACGGGAGAGTGAAAATTTTCATTCCCATTGCTACTTCCATACTATTGAGTTTAATTCTTACTCTTATTCTAAATTTTTTCACGCGGAAATAAATTGCAGATTGGATGGAAATAAATGGAGAGAAGAAGAATATTGATAATAGTTAAGGGGCTGGTTCAGGGTGTTTATTTCCGTTATTTCACTCGTGAAGCAGCTGTGAAAATCGGGATAAGTGGATGGGTACGTAATCTCTCTAACGGCGATGTGGAAATCGAAGCACAGGGAACTGAAGACAAATTGGATCTTTTTCTTAAGCAAGTACGTAAAGGCCCTCAGCTCTCCCGTGTGGAAAGTACCTATGTAACTGATTTGCCTGTATCAGAAAATGAAAACGGATTTGTGATAAAGTATCAGTAACTGGAGCTATCTATTCAGATATGAAATTCAAAATCACAAATCCTAAATTCTAAACAATTTCCAATTAAAATACCAAAATCGGAAAAAGGAATATCTGAAACAGGAACCATGGTAGGAAAATACGAAGTTCGAAACGGAATACCCCCCCAATACTGTTCTTTTATTGTTTGGATTTTGAATAATTGGTTATTGTGATTTATGTAAAATTGGAATTTGCGATTTGAATTTTTCGTATCGGGATTGGTTTAGAATTCAAGTGCTTGTGATTTAAAGTCTATTTGTCTGCTCGACTTTTTACAATCTATTGTTTTGCCTGATCACATAAATGCCATTCGGTTATCATCTTGTCAGTCAATCGATAAATTCATTTCTCTCTTTCAGGAAATTACTGATTAAGTCAGAGCCAGATGTCTCGTAAAGGCACTATCGTGCCTTCTTGCTTTCGCGGCTTTACCGCTCAATCAAGCTACCCCCTGTGGCGGTAGTAATTGACTGCTGCTATAGATATTTTGGGTATTCAAAAATACGAAACAAATTACAGAGAATTATAGGGTATTTTAAGGAGGAGAATCGAGAAGCTTTCATAGCTTAATCTCATTATATTATACTGTAATGCAAAATTTTAATGATGAGGCTATAAAATCAGAGCTAATATCTTCTGCAGGTATATGTGAAATGATTCCAATCTGATGATCTATAATGTTGCAGCAATTTTAAATCCAAAATGAAACCGAAAAAGGAAGCAGCTATTATGGAAAGAAGAGCGTTTTGCAAAACTGGTTTTGCCGGAATCGGGGCTCTTGCTCTTTCCGGAACGATACAGGCGGTGGAGTATTCTTTAAAGGCTTCTGAAAAGAAGAATTGGGTGATTCTGTATGGTTCTCAGTGTGGAAGTACAAGAGAATATGCAGGCTATATTAATGAAGGTTTGGGGGGGATTGCCGATGTGGTAGACATCGAGCAGACTACTCCAGACATAAATGACTATGAACACTTCATTATTGGAGGGTGGCGCAGCTCTAATAATATTATGCCTGCAGGTATACCGAATTTTATAAACACCAATAAGAATTCCTTAAAAGAAAAGATAAGGGGAGTATTTGTCGTATTGGGCAATAACGGAAATGCCACTCTCAGCAGTTCATTAACAAAGTTTCTGGATGACAAACTGGTTAAACCCTTAGGAGTTTCAAATTTGCCGGCTAAGGTGTTATTTGGACGATCGGATCCTAAATGTAATGGATTTCAATTTTCTTATGATAATGTCAGCAAAGATGAAGGGGTTGATTTCGGTAAATCAATTCATACCACCCACACCCAAATGAGGCGCATTAATGGACCTAACACATTTGAACTCTTTCAAAATTATCCTAATCCATTTAAAACGATTACTACTATCAGATACAAGATTTTCCAAGCCTGCGAAGTATTATTGAGTATAAATACTCTTAATGGCAGGGAACTGACTAGACTTGTTTCTGGAAGACAGGGAAGCGGTACCTATGAAGTATCATGGGATGCCAGAGGCTGCGCTCCCGGCTATTACCTTTACCAATTGAGAGCGGGCGGGTATACTTTGACCAGGACAGCAATACGGGTGGATATCTGAGGTTGGCAGGATGGGAAGTCATGAAGACTTCCCTTACAAAGATCAGTTTCTTTTTCTTATCAGGAATGCACCAATAAGACTGGTGAGTCCGAGAAACATTAGTGAAAGAGTGCCTGGTTCGGGGACGTTAGTAGTAGTAGTAGTAACAACCAGTTTGGCATTGCCTATATAGT
>CAYYNL010000019.1:0-36869 GCA_964472925.1 uncultured Fibrobacter sp.
TGCATCAATATCTTACGGTTCTTCATCGTCACCTACTGCGGTTTTTAGGATTATAATAACTATTGCATTATAATAAATTTTGCCCCCGGAGTTTTCTTTGGAACTTACAAATACCGAAACTGTGCTTTTAGGCTTACTCTCTGAAGAACCTATGAATGCTCATCAGCTTCAACAGGAAGTTCAATATCGTGATATGAATTTCTGGACTGAAATTTCCATCTCTTCAATACCCGATCTATTGAAAAAACTAGAAACACGAGGTCTGGTAACTCAAAGTTGCAAAAATAATGAAGAGAATTTTCTGAGAAAGATTTACACAATCAGTGAACAGGGAAAAATCCTGCTCACCAGAAAAATTGAAAAAATCCTTAGCAGTGTTGAACATTTAAGATGGCAGATTGATATTGGTACCTATAACTGTAACCTGCTACCCTCAAAAAAAGTAAAGGATTCGCTTTGCTTGTACAGAACTCAATTGAAAGAAAAAATCGATGGATATAAAGATCTGCTGAAATTTCTACAACTTTCAAAGTGTCCCTCTCACAGAATGGCCATAGCATCCAGACCCATCTTTCTTTTGGAAGCCGAGCTAAAATGGGTGGACTCTTTTATTTCTGGCTTTCAGGAAACCACTGGCTAAGCCAGTGGTGCCAGATGTCTCGTAAAGGCACTATCGTGCCTTCTTGCTTTAGCAGCTTTGCCGCTCAATCAAGTATTACCGCCTGAGTATTTGACTCAGTTTCCAGGTATATCATGAATAAAAACCATGATTGAATCGCCAGTCTGCAGACCATTATTATCTGTAATATTGACCCTCACCATCCTGTACTCATTAGCCGATGTAACAAAGGTATACCTGAACACACCAGAAAAGCCGCTTTTATTGCAGCTTATAGTATCGGTAAACGAATCATCCCAAACGATAGTCACCATGCTCAATATTCCATCATAATCGACTGCTTCTAACAAAAGCATTGCAGGCTGAGCAAGCCAAACTGTATCCAGAAACTTCAATGAAACAATACTGGGAAATCCTCTGCTTATTTCCAGAGTATCTGGCAGGATAAATGGTTCTGACCAGTGGCCCGAACTGTCTTTAACCTGCGCTTGCAAAATGACACTCCCGAAAAAACTTGAATCAGTAGTAAGTATCAGACTGCTCTGATCAGAAATAAAAACTATTGAATCACCAGCTAAATCAGTTAGTTTAATTTTGAAAGAATCGATCATTCCGCCCGGATTGTCCTCTGCCCATATTCTGACCACGAATGGTTTTCCGGTATAAAGCTTTTCATCTGTTATAACCACATCGTGTATTACAGGCAAACCCAATTCAATAGGCAAACTGATCTTGTAAACGTTACTGAAAAAGCCAACTGAATCTGAACAGCAGACCCGTAAATGAAGACTATCTCCTGTGAAAGATGAGGTAATCTCAGGTTTTTCACTGATTGTATCCCACTGGAGATCTCCATCAAAACTCCAGTAAAACCGGTTACAAACGCTTCCCAATGGTGATAAACCGGCATGAACTGACAAGGTAACCTGTTGTCTGTCGTAAATTGTTGAGGGAAACGCTGATACTCCGGAGATAATCGTTTTTCGAAAGTCTGGCTCAATGGTCAGATAATGGTTTTGTTTATAAGTGATTCCTTCCGAATTTATATACAATATTTTTAAAGGGAAGATCCCTGAGCTGTCCGCTAAGCCAATGTTTACGCTGAACGAATTATGAGCAATCAAGAAGACAGATGGAATAATTGCAGTATCAATACGACTTTCAATTATTAAAGTTCCCGAATCCCCCTGGTACGAATCGATAGTGAGAGAAAGAATGATAGTATCGCCGATGGTTAACGGATGAAGTGGCCCTTCAACCCTAATGTCCATCTGGAATTGCCTGTTTAAAACTGTACATGGTGGAGTGAAAAACCTGTATCCCTGCCAATCGGATAAGCTGGCAGAAATTATTAAATCCTCAGAAGAATAAGCTGCAATATTGCAAGTATCATCAACTGAAAGAGTATCAATAGCTATTGTATCCAGAAACCAGATGACATTTTTAATTTGCTCAGAATTAAATTGATTTCCTGATAATAAAAAGGTCTTTATGGTATCAGGGCTGGAACTGGAAATTACCCTATTATGTTGAATTCTGGCAGGATCACTGACTGAAAGCTCTATTGGAAATGTGTCCGAAATTTCATTTTTCCGTAGCCCTGTAATCAGGATATTACCGGAAAATGGCCTGGTGAAATAAAATCCAAGAGAATCACTGGATTTTCTGGAGTGAAAAAAGAAGGGGTCCATCACTCCAGGCGGATCAGTATAAAAAGAGAAATCAATGAAAGAATCGGCACCCGATGTAAAATGGAAAACATAAGTAGTGAATGGATATAGAGTATCTTTATTAATTTGAAGACCGAAACTGTAATCCCCGTTATATGATCTGTCAAAAGGTGAATATGGAAGATCTGAACAGGTGAATAACAGAATACTTATTATCAGGAAACATCCTGAAAAATCTGTAAAGATTTTTTCCATAGTGTTTGTTCTTCCAAATCATTTCAGAAAAAAAATGAAATTCCAATACCTGTTATGCCCAAAGCCAGTATAGCACTCCCCGTATACTGAAGCTTCCTGTTTGTATAGAATAACTTGCGACAATATTGGGTTCCCGATGGATCCTTTTGGGAGTTGTAAAGATCAGCGGTTCTGTTGACCATAAACGAACTTACACCAAGAAGCAAACCCCCGCACAAGGTAATAGTACCGCAGCCAGCGCGTAAAAATGCTATTCTTTTCTTTTTTTCAGTACCAGTATCAGAAAATTCACCTCCAAATGGGGGATCGCTCATATCGCGATGATAAGGTTTCCAGGTTATACTAAATGGGGTATTGGGTTTAACATCAATAAGTTTTGTCTTCCGGCAGAGGCTGGAATATCCTATGTCATCAAAAATCACATTATTTAAATCGATTATTGAATTTATAGAATTAACCTGAATACCAAATGTGCAATGACTGATTTTAGTGAAGGCAAATTCTGCAGATTTTGCCTCATTGGCAATTTCCAAGCCATTCCAGTCGAATGCTTCAGCAGTGGAATGATCTTCTGTATTACCCATTGCCTTAATCGAAGTTAAAAGAATCGGTTCAGATAAATTTCCAATACATGAGAGCTCACCTGAAACCCTGAGTCCGCAAAATTGTTCAAAGTATAATCTGCATCCTGGCCAAATAGTTAACTTCTCATTTTCCATCACTATAATCGTTTCGGTGACAACGTAATCTCCTTTAAAAAGATTACCTTTCATCTGACCACCAATGTATTCTGCTGATTCGGTCGAGAAAAAAGGAAAAAAGAGAATTACAAAAAGAGTTAGTCGATTCATTATCAATCTCTGAATTTGGGAGTTTAAAAGAAAAATTTAACTTAATTCGAACTATTATAACAAAAGCCGAAAAATTGAGTACCTTAGTGTAAAAAAAGAAAAATCTGGAAAGCTCTTAAGCTTTTTCAGGGAAGGAAACTGGAAAAAACCACTTACTTTAAATACTTATTTAGAAATTGAGAGATATCGGTCTGCATGTTTTTTCGTCGTATATACAGAAAATAATGAAATTAAAACCAAAACTCCAACGATAGTAGATTCCTTGTTTAACAGAGCAACAGCCATCACTGAAGTGATTAGACTGAGTACTGCAAGAAGTAAACTGCCTTTCATTATTTGTAAGCCAAAGAACTTATTTATATCGTACCAGGCGACTTTGTTATCCAGAATTCTTTTTTCTTTGAATCCAATCAGGTAATTTGGTGGGATTAACTTATAATAAAAAGACAAAGCCAAAACAAGAGCCATTATGGAAAGAAAAAGGTATTTTGATGAGAAATCCAGCATAATTACCCCCCCACACAATGAGGTTCTCCACTAAACGTTTCTAGTTTAGTGGAAAGAATCCAAAAGGAAGCTCATTATTTTGACATTTTAACAATTCAAAAAATAAAAGACAAGATAAAACTCTTTTTTAACCTAAGAATGCAATAACTGTACCGGGCACAAATTTCCTCATAAGCCTCTTTTTAGTTACATTCTCCCTCATAAAATGCTACCGCCCTGATTCCAAATTTCCGCTTGATAAGCTCTGCCTCCTTTTCAACTAAACAAAAACAGAGAAGTTGTTCGGGTGAAAACAAACCAAGGTCCAGGTCGCCCTGATATCGGTATTCGTCTTCATCAGGCCACCAGGATGATCTTCCATACGTCTGTTTCAACCATCTTTCATTATTTGGGCCCTTTTGGTAATTTTTCTGATATATCACTGGTTTGATTCCGCATTTAAAAGCTATACTCTTTTCGATTCCTATTCCGTATGGTTCAAATGACATCTCTTTATACCGGCTTCGCCACCTCATCAATGAAGAAAAATACAGGGGTGAATGTCCGGTAAACGACACCACTTTTACATCGCGAGACATGTGCCTGGAAGAAGCCTTTATTGTTTTAGTGCTGATAATGTTTTGCAGAGTAAAAAAAGCATTTCGAGGATAAACATTGCAGTTGCTTATTGCTGCATAATAACTTTGCAAACGCTCTCCGGGCCAGGCATACGAGCTGGAACGGGTCCAGTGGATAACATACTCCCCTTTAATTGATTTAACAGATTCACTGATCTTCTCTTTCCTGACTACATACTTTAGATACAACGAACGTTGCTCATAAGGTACCTGAAATCTCCTGTCAATAACCTGATTTTTACCTTTACAGGACTCCAGAAGCTTTGCCATTCCACCATCATTTCGTATGGAGACCGGAAGCAGAAGATCTGCATTCTCTGCTATAAAGCGATCCCGCAATGAAAGCAATTTCTTTTTTGATTCACTAATAAGAGGTATAAAGGTTAAATTGCAACTGTAACAATCATACTGGCTTTTGATCCACAAATAACGAAGTATGAAATGATGCATATCCGGTGCACAAAGCACTATGATCAGATTTACCTGATATTTTATGCACCAATATAAAACAAATTCATAGGTCTGCATTCCTTCAGAAGTCAGAACAGAATATCCCCTTTGACCAAGCCATTGTACTGCTTGCTGGGCAGCCCTTACCCAGGATGTACAAGCGGTAGGGCGCATTGGTTGTCTGGAGATTAAAACTGCTGCGATAGGCATTTTTTAAAGTCCCTTTATGGATTTTTTCGATTGTTCTAAAATGAAAATCGAATCGGAACTGATATAGCAGTTTTTGTGCCAAAGACTGATATTACTTATTTCAGACACTTGTTTGGCCTGAATCGTATAAGGCTTTTGAGTTAGTGGTCCAGAAGTTTTATTCACTCGCTGAAAATTATCTACCTTGATAATATGGTTGAAAACTTCTGGTACCCATAGACAATGGAATCAAAGCGAGGCATGTAAAAAAAGCTTACAATATAAAGCGGTGTTTTGCATACTCGTCACTTCAATCGATCTATCAAGTCAAAGGAGTAGATCCCGGGTGGATAAGTTTGAGTAATATTGCTGCTACTCCTCTTTGAGACGATACTCATTTTCCTTATCCAGGTAAGGCCCAATGGAGAAATGCATTTTAGTGAAGTATTGTAAAGGAAGCTGAACTTTCATATCGGGATTATAAGGCAAAGAAAAACCTGTGATAATGGTGAGATAGTCTGAGGCGCTCAATTTAATCGCAGGCGATAATTCCGGATATATTACATTAATAGCTTCTCCATGGTATCTAAAAAAGGATTGATAGGTAATATTTATATCAGTTATAAAAGAAAATATCTTGTTCACAGGCCATTCAATAGTAGCGCCACCTTCATAAAAAATTCTGTAAGAATTCACAGATCCTGATTCTGGTTCCCAAGTATAAGTATAATAATTATCAGAAAATAGTTCCCAATGCTCTATTTCATTTCTTATTAAGCCGTGGTATTTTACATCCGCTTTCGAATAACCAACTATGATTTTTGGATGAATTGCGAAATCGTCTCTGATAATACTGAAAGTAGGCCCAAACTTAAAATCCCAAAAATCTGCGATTTTACCTCTCCCATATTGAGCTTCTACCAATAATCTGAACTTGAAAGTTTTTAATGGTCTTTGTATGTAAAGCGGAATTAATGAAAGTTGAAAATTCGCCTTCCATTGAGTTGTATGTATTTTAACATTATCGCCACGAAAAGGAATGTTATTAACAAGTGTGTCATTACAGTCGGGGTTTGACGCACAATCATAATCAAAATTCCCATCAGCAGATACAAATTCAGTATGATTCCCTTGGGTAATTGATGCTGTCCTCTTTCTGGAATAAGCTCCAGATACTTCTATATCGACCCATCCATTGTGTTTTTGACTCGTAGTTATTGTAGGAACTTTTCGGTTCGTAAGAACTGATGCATTCTGTAAAAAGTATTCATTACAACCAGTAAGGAATAAAAATGCAGTAAGAAAGAAATATCTGGCAATACAATTATTCGGGTTAAAGTATGTTATTTTTCTTTTTCCTTGCAAACAACTAAAGGGTATCTAATCATTTATTTATGATTTGAAAACTATGGAAGCTGTATTTAAAATATATTCTGAAAAGAAGTGCATTCCCTGTTTTAATCCTTCAAATAACTTAAATAAAAATATCAACCCACTCTCTCTAAAATCTAGAAATATCTCTGATTTCCGCTTTTATATATATTTAAATCCTAAATTTTGTGCTAATTTGTTTCTATTAGCAGTTATATTGAAGAGTTATGTCAAAATAGAGTAGAAAATATGGCCGTCGAATTAAAAATATCGTAAAATTTTTAATCCGCTGACTATGTTTCTCTATTAATCATCCCTTTAACCAGGAAAAACGATTGTGATTACCCCTTCATTGGATGAAGTAAAACGGTTGGCTTCCAATTTTAATGTAATACCAGTTTTTAAAACAGTTTTGGCAGATACAGAAACCCCGGTATCGGTTTGGATAAAACTTTTTAAAAACTGCAGATACAGTTTTCTTCTGGAGAGTGTCACCGGTGGTGATTCAGTGGCCAGGTATTCTTTTTTAGGTGGAGATCCCTTTATGACATTCAGGGCAAACCGTAAAATTTGGGAAATAAATGGCCCTAATCCTAAAAGTGGTTCAGATAAACCGGTGGATGCCCTTCGTTCGTTGTTTTCCCAGTTTAAACATGCTCCTATCCCCGGATTACCCAGATTAAGTGGGGGGGCGGTAGGCTATTTTTCCTATGATTCCATTAGATTGTGGGAGAGCATTCCGGATAATAATCCAAAAGATGATCCCCTGGATGATATCTTCTTTGCCTTTTATAAGGATCTGATAGCATTTGATAACAGAGAACACAGACTTGTTCTTATCAGTAATATTATTGTTGATGAGAATACCGATATAGAACTATCCTATAATGAGGCTTTAAGTATTATTGAACAGATGAATAATCGCATGAAAAGTGCACTTCTCTCTGCGGAAGTATCTATCCGTTCGTACAAAGAGGCTGTTTCTAATTTCAAAAAGGAAGAATATGAGAAGGCGGTAGAAAAGTGTAAAGAGTATATAAAAGCCGGAGATATCTTTCAGGTTGTTCTTTCACAGCGCTTTTCTATTGCGGTTGATGCAGATCCTTTTGATTTATACAGAATTTTAAGGGTAGTCAATCCTTCTCCCTATATGTTCTTTTTATCTCTGGGTCAAAACTACGTTATTGGTGCTTCCCCGGAAATGCTTACCCGGGTAGAAAATGGTATTGTAGAGGTAAGGCCTATTGCTGGAACGCGCAGAAGAGGTGAAAGCTATGAGGAGGATGAACTACTGATAAAAGAGCTCAAAGCAGATCCAAAGGAAATTGCCGAACATGTAATGTTAGTCGATTTGGGAAGAAACGATGTAGGAAGAGTCTGCGAATATGGATCTGTACATGTTTCAGATATGATGCATATAGAGAAATACTCCCATGTTATTCATCTGGTAAGCAATGTGCAGGGTAAGCTAAAGTCTGATCTGGATGTGTTCGATGCTCTTTACTCCTGTTTTCCGGCAGGAACTCTCTCCGGAGCTCCAAAAATAAGAGCAATGGAAATTATCGATGAATTGGAGCCGGTAAAGCGGGGGCTTTATGGGGGAGCTTTGGGTTATATTGATTTCAGCGGAAATATGGATACTTGTATAGTTATTCGTACCATCATTTACCATGAGGGAAAGGCAATAATCCAGGCAGGGGCAGGAATCGTGGCCGATTCTGTTCCTTCTCGCGAGTATAATGAAACAGTACAGAAAGCCACAGCACCTTTTAATGCCATAAAGAATGCGGCACTTATTGCGGGCAATGAAATTGTTGCGGAGGTTGTATGATCCTTGTAATTGATAACTACGATTCATTTACTTTTAATCTGGTGCAGTATATCGGGGAAATCTGCTGTGAAAAAATTGAGGTATATCGAAATGATAAAATCTCTGTGGATCAAATAAGAAAAGCTGATCCTTCGGCAATACTTGTCTCTCCAGGCCCCTGTACCCCCATTGAAGCTGGGGTTTCAGTGGATGTGATAAAGGAGCTGGGCCCTAAAATTCCTCTTCTTGGTGTGTGTTTGGGACATCAGTCTATAGGTTTTGCATTCAATGGACATGTAATCCGTGCCCCTTATCTCATGCATGGAAAAGTCTCTCAGATCTATCACAAAAAGCAGGGCATATTTAAGGGACTTCCCATTCCCTTTACTGCAACCCGATATCACAGTCTCATAATTGAAAGATCTTCGTTACCGGATTGTCTGGAAATTACTGCAGAGACCGATGATGGAATAATCATGGGGGTGAGGCATAAAGAATACCCGATTTTTGGAGTTCAGTTTCATCCTGAATCCATATTGACGGAAGGTGGCAGAACCATTTTGGGTAATTTTTTAGAGATCGCCGGGATAACAACACTTACCACCACCTATTAGGTTAAACAAGTGAAAAAAATGCCCACAATTCTTGATACTATTATAGAACAGAAACGAACCGAAGTGGGAATGTTAAGAATGCAAAAGCATTCGCTTAAACCTTCCAGCAGCAAACATCGTCCCTTTGCAGAAGCACTTTCGGTTCCAGGAGCTTTGTCCATTATTGCGGAAGTCAAAAAGGGATCTCCTTCCAAAGGGATTATCTGTGAGAATTTTGATCCGGTGCACATTGCCACTTCATATCAGAGTGGTGGAGCTGCAGCTATCTCTGTGCTTACAGATGAAAAGTTTTTCTTCGGGTGTATAGATTATCTGGTAAAGGTCAGAAATGCTGTTTCGATTCCGGTCTTGCGCAAGGATTTCATTATCGATCTCTTGCAGGTGGAACAGACCGCATCCATGGGAGCTGATGCCATGCTTTTGATTGCTGCTGCAATGGATGATTACCAGATGAAAGATCTGTACCAGGCGGCTTTATCTTTTAATATAGAGCCTTTGATAGAAGTCCACTCTGCCGAAGAACTGGACAGGGTAATGAAACTGGATCCTCGGATCATAGGTGTAAACAACCGTAATCTTAAAACTTTTAAAACCGATTTATCGGTTACTCTTGAGCTGATAAGACATATTCCACCGGAAATAATTACTGTTTCAGAAAGTGGAATTGGAAATGGTACCCACGCCAGAATCCTTAAAGATGCAGGGGTAAAAGCATTGCTGGTTGGAGAATCGCTTGTGAAACTGAATGACCCCTCCACCCTGATTAATGAACTTAGATGTTCTGAGGGTCCAATGGTATGAGTATCAGAATAAAGATCTGTGGAATTACCAGGCTGGAGGATGCCAAAGTTGCTGCGAATCTGGGAGTAGATGCCTTGGGTTTTATTTTTTACTCCAAAAGCCCCAGATTTATTCCACCTGAACAGGCCAGAGATATTATAATGCAGTTACCTCCCATGGTTAACAGAGTGGGTGTTTTTGTCAATGAAACCAGAGAAACAATAATGCAGGTAGCTGCACAGAGTGGAATCGATACTGTTCAGCTTCATGGCAATGAGACACCCCAGTTCTGTGACAGTATTCCCTTGCCGGTAATAAAATCTTTTTCTATCCGTCCAGATTCCGATATTTCAAAACTGAAAGAATACAGGACTCAGGGAATTCTTCTTGACACCTGGTCACCTTTGGTACAGGGTGGCTCTGGAGTTACTTTTGACTGGAATATTGCCAGAAAAGCATGTGCAATGTTTAACAACATAATACTTGCAGGTGGTCTGGGACCAGCGAATCTGGAAGATGCATTGCGGATGGTTGATCCTTTTGCTGTAGATATCAACAGCGGTGTGGAAATAATGCCGGGAGTTAAAAACCCTCATAAGATACGTAATGTGATCAAAATCGTAAAAGGCTGGAAAAAAAATTCCTGAAACAAACGATTCGCAATTGAAAGTAAATAATTGAAGGCTTGCACCGTAACATTTATTACTGCTAAAAAATTATTTCACTACCATCACGCTCCCTTAATAAGGGTATTTCTTTAACATGCTGAAATCCCAGATAAGCACATGAAATCTGCATCCCAGTTATCAATTTACATCCATATTCCCTTTTGTGTTTCAAAATGCAGATACTGCGATTTTTATTCTACAAAGTATGACAGTTCTCTGGCTGACCGTTATATCGATGCACTGGCTGTAGAATGGGATCTTGTTTGCAGAGAAAAACGGCTTAATGCGCCTCAAATAGTGACTGTCTATTTTGGTGGAGGGACTCCATCACTGCTTTCCTTAAACCAATGGGAAAAAATAGGCGGTTCCCTGCTTTCGCGATTTAATCGCGATTTCCTGGTTGAGTTTTCTGTCGAATGCAATCCCGATTCTTTTAGTGCAGAAAAGGCTTCTCTCCTTTTGCAATTAGGAGTGAACCGGCTAACATTTGGAGTGCAATCGCTTTGCGACAGAGAACTGAGAGCAGCAGGCAGGGTGCATGATGCTCAGACAGCGCTGAATGTTCTGCATCAGCAATGTCTGAAAAAATTCCATTCCGTTGGAGTTGATCTTATCTATGGTCTTCCCGGACAGTCCATCAATTCTCTATCAATGACTCTTCAAAAACTCACCGCTTCTGAATATGTAAATCACTTCAGCGCCTATGAATTGACTATCGCAGAGAGTACCACTTTCGGACGTCATCGGAAGATACTCCCTCTTCCGGATGAAGATACCGTTTACGAAATGACATCTGTGGTAAGAGAGTATCTTTTGCAAAAAGGCTTTGAGCAGTATGAGATATCCAATTTCGCCAGAAAAAATCATCGCTGCTTTCACAATGAAGCCTATTGGGATCACCAAAGTTACATAGGTTTGGGCTGTGCTGCGCATTCTTATCTGCACCCTTATAGATGGGCTAATGTTTCTGATCTTGGGGAATACCTTGAAAAAATTTCACAAAACAAGCTTCCCAGAAGTTTTTCTGAATTTATTGATACAGAAACCCTGGCCAAAGAGATGCTTTTTCTGGGATTGCGCAGAAGTGATGGAATAGATATCAGAGTTTTTGAAGAAAGAACAGGTAAAGAATTCAGTTCCCTTGTGGATATGAAAAAAATTGAGAAATTTATCTCTATGGGATGGCTTCAGTACAGAAATTCAGTATTCCTGGTTACTTCATCAGGACTGCTTTTTGCGGATACAATGGCAAGGGAACTTTTTTAATAGTTGCGCTATTTATATTCATTATTAAATATTGGGTTCGATAAATGGAACTGATAACCAGGTTTATTAAGGAAAGCAGATATTGTATTGCTTTAACCGGTGCAGGAATCTCGACCCTATCTGGGATAAGGGATTTCAGAGGCAAGGATGGGATATATAACACCGGAAGGAATGAAGATTATGATCCGGACCTGATCTTTGATCTCGATTATTTCAGAAAGAACCCCTCTTATTATTATAACGCTACCAGAGATCTCATTTATAATCTTCGTACAAAGAAACCAAGTATTGTTCATTTGGAACTTGCGCGGCTGGAATCGATAGGAATCATTAAAGCAGTAATCACTCAGAATATCGATATGCTTCACAGCAAAGCAGGATCAAAAAATGTAATTGAGCTGCACGGCTCCCCTATGGTTCATCGTTGCATGAGTTGTGATAAAATTTTTAGCTACGATCATATTTGCAATGTAGTACAGTCTGGAGAAATTCCAAAATGTGACATGTGCCGGGGAGTTATAAAACCGGATATAGTTTTTTTTGGTGAAATGCTTGATGCCGAAAAGCTGAATAAAGCTGTACAGGAAGCATCCAGGGCTGATCTGATTCTGGTATTGGGTTCCAGCCTTGTAGTTCAACCTGCTGCTTCTTTACCTTTATATACTAGGGAGCATGGTTCTCTGGTAATAGTTAATGATATGCCCACCCCCTTGGATGAAATAGCCGAGGCCCGTTATGATAATCTGGAAAGGGTTTTTACTGTGTTGAGAGAAAATATATCTTGAGTTTCAGGAGATGTCTTGTTAGCAAAATGTTATTTTATAAATTTTGGATTACATTGTCAACTACTGCCAATTCGAGTTTTTCTTTGGTGAATTTAATCAACAATAACCTCCCAGTGACCGCCCCTGGCAGCTCCGATCCGTTTGAGCAGTCCCTTTTTCTTGAGCATCACTATCTGTTTTTCCACTGCCCGGGATGAAATGCCAATACTCGAAGCCAGTTCTACAGCAGATATTTCAGGAGAAACTTTTATCAGTTCTAAAATTTTCTCCGAACTTTTCTCAACATTGCATCCGAAAGAATGAGCAAACAGAACCATGGAGATACCGCCATCTTTTTCGACAATTTCTGGTTCGGGCATCCCTGCATCTTTACAGGCATTGATGATTTTCAGCGTTCCACGACCCCAGGCATCAATGTAGCCGCCCAAAAAGCAGGCGTTAGCCAACAGGGGATTCCGTGGGCGGGAACTGTGTTCTTTTTTAAGGTCTTCAAGGCTCAAGCCGTAGGGCAAAGCGCCTTCATTCCAGATGGAGAGCCGGTCATCATAGACCCGTATTTGAATGGTTGCCCCCATGTAAGAACGGTGAACCAGTGCATTTAAAAGCATCTCCCGTAGGGCAGTAATGGGGTAAAGATCGTGTTCCAGTCGTTGAAAGCCTTCAAAAGTAATTGGGCGAATCAAAAATTTGTGGTTTAACTGTACTTGCACTTCATGGTACATATGCACCAGATTACCCTCGATAATTTCATGGAAACGCAGGTCTGCGGCATCTACACCAAAACGGCCGATTTTTACCTGTATATTGGGGTAAAAGCGCATCGGGTCTTTACCAAACATGATAATGGCAGCTCTTTTAAGTCTCTTGCCATCGGTGAACAAATGTATCTGAAAAACATCTTACTTAATAAAAACTCTTGTGGAGAATGCACTTCCCCCAAAGCCGTAACATTGCAATTAATTGGTCCCATAAGCGATGGTTTTTTTTAGATCAGATTTAAAAACCAGCAGCTTGGACCCTTAAAACTATTACAGCCAGATAGTTGGGGCAATTGCCCTGATTTATTTTTTTAGAGTTAAAAGATAGCAGTCCGCAATAACGCATATTCTTAGCGTTTTAACCCTCTGCTGTGCCATTTCTTTGTGGCAGTTTCCTGTCTAAATTAACCGGAGGTGTTTTGATGAATGTCTTATGGATTTTGGTCCTCAGTATAGTGCTTTTGTTCCTGGGATATAGGTTTTATTCCCGTTATATATCCAGAATTTTGGGAGAAGATCCAAACAGAATAACTCCTTCGGTTCAGTATAATGATGGACAGGATTATGTGCCTACCAGAGGTGGGGTGGTTTTTGCACACCATTTTGCTTCTATAGCAGGGGCGGGCCCGATTCTGGGACCTACTCTGGCGATAATGTACGGGGTAGCTCCGGTTTGGGCCTGGGTTATTATTGGGGGAATATTTTTTGGAGCAGTGCACGATTACACCGCTCTTTTTGTTTCGATAAGGGAAAAGGGTAGGTCGATCGCCCAGATTGCGCGAAATACTCTGGGAGATTCCGGATTTTCTCTGATGATTGCTTTTACCATATTGATGGTGGTTCTGGTAACTTCTTCATTTCTGGTAGCATCGGCAACATCTCTTACTTCACTGGTTCCTCTTGAGCAACTTCGTCTTCCTGCCGATCAGAAAATTTTGCATACTGTTATAAAAAATGGGGTAAGTAATGGGCAAATTGGTGGGATAGCATCGATGTCGGTGATTTTTGTCACCCTGTTTGCGCCACTGATGGGTTTTCTCTGTTACAAGAAAAACATTTCGATGAAACTGATTTATCCCTTGGCCATAACAATTTGTTTTTTATCAATCTTGGTGGGATTAAGAGTACCGGTTTCATTGGGTGTTAAAGCTTGGATGATCATACTGGGGATCTATACTCTTTTTGCCGCTGGTGTTCCCGTATGGTTATTGCTTCAGCCAAGGGATTTTATTAACGTGTTTATTCTCTATGGGGGAATACTGTTATTGATTTGTGGATCGATTGGGGCAGGTTTATCGGGAGTTGAGGTGACTGCACCGGTAATGAATGTGGCCCAAGGATCTGCGAAAATAGGTTTGATATGGCCTTTCTTATTCATTACTGTGGCCTGCGGTGCTATCTCAGGTTTTCATGCTTTGGTAGCAGGAGGCACAGTATCCAAACAGGTGAAAAATGAAAAATCAGCCCGTACCATAGGTTTTGGAGGTATGCTTTTGGAATCGCTGCTTGCGGTGGGAGTTATTATAGCTTTGAGTTCTGGTATATCTTTTAATGAGTATATAGGTATAGTCTTTCCGACACAGGGTAATTCCAATCCCATACTTGCTTTCAGCCTTGCTTTCAGCGGTCTTCTTTATAAGGGATTACATATTCCAATGGTTTACGGAACAGTATTCGGTATTTTAATGGTTGAGGGTTTTGTGGCAACCACATTGGATACGGCAGTCAGAATAAACCGTTATCTTTTTGAGGAACTCTGGTCTATAATTTTCAAAAATCCTCCAAAATGGATTAAATCCTATCTTTTCAATTCACTGTTATCCGTAGGCCTTATGCTTTTCTTTGCATTTACCAATGCATTTACGGTTATTTGGCCGATATTTGGTACTGCCAATCAGCTCCTGGCAGCTCTAACTCTGGTTACCCTTGCTGTATGGCTTGCCACCTATCGTAAAAAAAACAGCTTTATTCTGATTCCGGCATTCTTTATGATTGTAACCACACTTTTCTCTATGGCTTTTCTGTTAAAGAAGTATATCGCTGACAGTAATTGGCTATTAATGACAGTGGATATTCTGATGATTATTCTGACGCTGGCTTTAATAGTGGTGGCATTGAAATCCAGGAAAAAGATTACATCAAAAACCGATAAAACAAAGCCGAAGATTCCGGAGTATCAGAATGCTACGGTCTGAATCTGAGATTGGAGTATTGAAATCGTATACATTGAAGAGCGTTTAACTATAGAACATCAATATTTGAATGGGTAATGATATGAAAAAGGTTAAAGAGATCCAAACAGACATTATATTTACAGAAAATCAGAGATTCAGACAGTTATGGTTCTGGCTTGTCATTGCCGTATTGATCGGGGTATCTTTTTATGCCTTCATTTATCAGATAATCCTAAGAAAACAGTTTGGCGATTCACCGATGTCGAATTCGAAGTTAATTTTAACAGTATTGCTGACCGGGCTTTTTCTTCCAATATTTTTCTTTTTTATAGAATTAAGGACAAGGGTTACAAAAGACGGTCTTTATGTCAAATTCTTTCCCTTTCACCAGAAATGGCTGTTTTTTTCTCCTGTTGACATCAAAAACTTCAAAAAGATAAAGTACCGGCCTCTTCTTGAATATGGCGGATGGGGTATCAGATATCGTGCAAAGAAAAAGGCATACAATGTCAGTGGAAATATGGGGATAGAGTTAACCTTATCCAATGGCAAACGCTTATTGATAGGTACTCAAAAGCCAGATGAGTTTGAATCTGCGATGCAGAAAATAAATAGAGTCCAGTCAGAAAATTGAACCACCAAAAATCTTTTTTTCCCAGGGTGATTTAAACAGATCGTTCCTTACAAAATGTTGAGTGAGTTTCCTGGTTTTCAGGAAACTCGCCAATACCTGAAATTCTCATAAACCTGCAATCCAGTTTAAAGTGTTTTAATCTCCTTTTATAATAGATGGGATGGATAGTCCTATTTTTTCTTTTGCCATTTACTTTAGATTGTATGACGAGGTAAATTGCTCCGGTGAGAAGGAGGTTTAAACTTGGAATGGTGAATAAATTATCTTTAGAGAAAGTTTTTTCTGCAATCTTAGGTTTAATGTATATGGAGGTAATTTGAGATCGGTTTTTCTGTTTTTGATATTTGCATGCCTGATAATAATATCCTGTGCTTCTCAAAAAGGTTCCCGGGCAGTTACTCAGACCTTAAAAACCGAAGGCTATTTGAAAAAATGCATACCGGTCTCTATTAACATTCAGGGTTTCATGGATGAAAAAAGCGGGATGTGCAATAAGGTGATTCTCTTTTTCGAGGATTCCAGGGATCAGGTGATTATTACCACTTTGGAGGATTACAGTGTAAAGGACTCTAAAAACGGAGCAAAAAAAATGGTTTTCAGGGAGCCTGCGGAGAGTGCTTATTTTATCTCTCAGTTTGAGGCTCAGCAAATAAGCAAGGTTTGTAAAACACTTACAAAGGCGCTGGAAGCGTTTGATGAATCTCTGGAAAAAGGAAATTGGGATAGGTGCAAGGGACTGGATTCGTATTTTTTAAGATTTTTGAAGGGATTTAATTTCCTTATCAGTTGTGCATCAAATAACACAGTCAGCATGATTCCGGCTAAATACTGCCCGGATTCCATTTACAGTATATCAGTTGATTTGCCAAAATTGGAAGCCAGGATTAATCACTGGAAACAAGACGCTCAGAGCAGGTCCAAACTGCAGACAGTACTGAAGGAGCTTCTGTATCAGTGCAGGATCTGGCAGAGAGATATTTGGCAAAAGAAGCGTAATCAGGAAATTATGATAAACGAGGGCTTTATTAAAGCGATGAATATTTTCATAAAGATATACATAGAAGACAATTATAAATAATCACCAGGTGGCGCTAATCGCATGAATGACTCATTTATTTCTGCTTTTCGAACTTCATTTTTTCATCTTCCCCATCAACTACATTTTCTTCCTTATACTCTAAGAATTCTTTTTTAAGGCAAGTGAGTCATTTTTTTACCCTGATGAACCTGAGGCCTCGCTGATTACTCTATTCCTCAATAGTTTTTAACCAGTTAAGAATTGGTCCCATAATTGCCTTTTTCCAATTTGACAGGCATATCGTTTTTCCTGAAATACCTATAATGGTAAAACGAAAATGAAAAAATATTCGACTCTGACCGATAACCGTTTTTTCTGGGAAAAAATATTTCTGTTTGCGATAGGTGCAGTTCTGAATGGATTAATGTGTCTTTTTTCCTATGGTTTAAAAGTGCCTTGTTTTGTGCTTATAGAGTTTTTTACGATAATTCTTATATGTCTACTATCATTATCTGTCAGAAACTTCATAAAAAGAAGAGAAACTCAATTTGTAATTATGTCAAAAAGGGTTTCCGATCTGGAGATTATTCTTGAAAATATTCTATCGGCGGTAATAGGATTAGACAAGAACGGAGGAATTACTTTTGCTAATAAAGCAGCCGAAAAGATACTGGAGTGCAGGGAAGCTGAGGTTCTTAAAAAGGATCTGAGTGAATTTATAAGGTCCAACGATGAATCGGACATGCAATTGTCAGGACTGGTAAAAAACATCCGATCTATAAAGGAACCTGTTTATTTCAATGACAGAAAAATAGAATCACGGTCTTTGAAAAACTATCTGATCAGCGGTTTTCTCTGTCCGGTACATTACAGCGGCTCTACTGGAGCATTGTTGATTTTTAATGATGAAACCGAAAGAAGATTGAAAGAGAAAGAGTTGTTAAAAAAGACTGATAAGTTAAAAGACCGTTACGAAATTTTACGAAAAACACTTTCAGTATTGCCTTTAGGGATACTGGTCTCTGACCCACAGACAGCAGAGGTAATTTATGCTAATAAAATGTTCAGGGAAATTCACGATATTCCACCTGATATTCCGGTTTCCAGAAGCACTCTATTTAAACTGATGTCTTCCAATTTATCTTATCGACAATACCTGATCAATTCGCACAGGAGCGCACATATAACTTCAGATGCTGGTGTCAATTGGTTGACTAAACGAATTTTTACCAGAAATGGAGAAAGCCGTACAATCAGGCTTAATAGCTGTATCAGTACCGACTCGAGAATAAAGGTAATCTCTGTTATAAAAGAGAACGAAAGAGATTATAACAAAAAATTTTTCACCAGGCTGATAGAAGATTACGAATGTGTATTAGAAAGAAGTGTTGATGGTGTAGTGATCGTTGATAATCTGGGAAAAGTTGTCTGCTGGAATGCAGAAATGGTTCATTTAACCGGAATAGACTATTGTAGGGCATTAAACAGACCAATCTGGGAGATCGATTCTGAGATAGAAAGCAGAGAAACAACAATCAATCCCGACAACATGGCATTTGACTTTTTAAAAGCGGCTAAAAATTTCTCATCATCATTTGCAAAAGAAAAGGAGCAAAAGATAGAAATAAAAAGAATAGTAAACCTATACAGTAAAAAGGTTTCACTGGTAAAAATATACCATAATTTTTATAGGTTTGATAATCGCCTAAGACTATACAGGATTTACCGGAATATAAACGAACTTATTGATATTAAGAGACAATTGATCAATCAAAAGGCTTTCATATCGAATCTGCTGGCAGCTTCTGTGAATTGGCTCTATATCTTTGATTTGATGGAAAAAAGGCTCATTTTTATCAATAGTTCTATTAAAAAAAACGATGCAGAATCTAATATTTACTTTGATAAGGAATTTATGAAAGAATCATCGGTTCATCCCGATGATATCGATTCCTTTAAGCATTATCTGGAAAATCTGAAAACTGCAGAAAACAATGAGATGAGTTATCTTCTTTATAGAGCAGTTAGTTGCGATGGGCAATGGAAATGGTTTTTGCGTCGTGATATGATTTATGCCAGAAATAAAGATAGTTCTGTAAAGCAGATAATGGGTTCGATCACTGAAATTGCCTTGCCGGAAAAGATGGAGAATCTACTAATCAAAAGATCAGAAGCTGCAAATTAGTGAAGAAAAAGTAACTAGTATAGAGAAAATTTTAAAATACAGAAATCATTTGATAAATATTGATTTCTGTAAATTCTAATAAAGGAATTAAGCATGGCTGTAAAGGTGGTAGTCATTGAAGATGAGGAATTTCTTACTGAGCTAATCAGGATAAATCTGAGGCTTCGGGGAATAAATGTCACTACCGCAGAATTTGGAGAGGATGGCTATGCCAAGATTCTTGAACAAAAACCGGATTTGATTCTACTGGATGCCAGACTTCCCGATATTGATGGCTGGGAGATTTGCAAGCGAATAAAAAGCAATGAGGAAATAAATATGATTCCGGTGGTATTTGTAACTGCTGCGGCGCAGGAAAGTGACAGGTTGAGGGCAAAAGAAGCGGGGGCAGACGGTTTTTTGGCAAAACCTTTTCAGATTACGGAATTGTTGAATACCATTAAAAAATTTTCCGTTCCATCTGGTGAAGGTTGTCAGTAGTGTCTGTCCTGTAACTGCGGACAGACACTAAACAAAATTTAACCAAAATCAGACCTGAACATCTGTTCTGTTAAATCGCAGAGTGTTCCAGAGTGATTGTTTCGCTGGCCAGGTCGCAGACTTCACTGGGCCCGAAATACTGGATGGGACCAGGATAGAGGTATTCATCATTGATAGCCCAACTGTCGCGATTAGCTGCGAAATACAGGAAAGGTTTCTGATTCAGTTCCACCAGAGCCTTTTTAATCACTGGTTTATTTTTACCATGGCGACGTTCCAGGTTCATCATCATGGTAAGTGGAATTCCACCAGCTATCCATTGGTCTGCAGGTTTGGTAAGATTGCGCACTGAGGAGATGTAACCGGTTTTTCCTGAGCCAATCAGGGCCGATGCGGTATATCCTAAGCTGTAACAGTAATCGGCGTCGAAATTTGATGGCGCTGCGCAGCGGCCTTCATAACCCAGAAAATGGTTTTGAGTTGAGAATTTTCCTTTGAATTCACCTTTTGCTTTCCATTCACGAAGCAGGTCTCCGACCAGATCGATAAGCAGCTTTTCGGTTTCGATTTTTGACACCTGAACATTGCCATGAGGGTCCCGATCGGCAAGCAGCTGCATTTGTATGGTTTGAGGAAGGCTGGAGAAGGCTTTTGAAGAATCGGAAGACAGTTTATTGTTAACAAACTGAAACTTGTCATCATCACTGAGCGAGTCAAAATATGCAGCATTTTCAGCCAGAATATCATTAAGCTCGCTGATGAGTTTTTTCATTTCAGGGATAAATTCAATAAGACCTTCAGGAACTAAAAGAGTACCGAAATCTTTACCTGCATCGGATCTTTTTTTCACCAGGGTTGCAATGTCTTTTACAATTTCTCGCAGAGTAGTTTGTTTATGGGCGATTTCTTCGGAAATAATGGTGTAGTTGGCATGGGTTTTAAGGGCGCATTCCAAAGCAATGTGAGAGGCGCTTCGACCCATCAGTTTGATAAAATGCCAATACTTCTTAGCCGAATTTGCATCACGTTGAATATTACCGATAATTTCGGAGTAGACTTTGGTAGCGGTATCAAAACCAAAAGAGGTCTCGATCCATTCGTTTTTAAGATCACCATCGATTGTTTTAGGACATCCAATTACCAGAATACCGCTGTTTTTTTTCATACAGTATTCGGCCAGCATGCAGGCATTGGTATTGGAGTCATCACCACCAATAATTACCAGTGCAGAAATACCCAGGGATTTGCAGTTTGCAATAACCTTATCAAATTGTTCTTCCTTTTCCAGCTTTGTACGACCGGATCCGATGATATCGAAGCCACCAGTGTTGCGGTAATCGTTGATGATTTTGTCATCAAACCTGATAAATTTGTTATCTATCAGGCCGCTGGGACCTCCAAGAAATCCAAAAAGCTGGTTATCGGAGTTTAAGTTTTTGAGCCCATCGTAGAGACCGGCAATTACGTTGTGTCCCCCGGGAGCCTGGCCACCGGAGAGAATGACACCGGCTTTAATGGCTGGTTTTTTCTGATCCGATTTTGATTCAAATGTAACTACAGGTAATCCATAGGTGTTAGAAAAAAGAGCCTTAATCTCTGCCTGGTCAGCAATAGACTGAGTAGGTCCTCCAATAGTAGCTTTGACATTACTTCCAAACTGAGCTAACACTTTTGGAAGTTTGGGTCTATATGCAGCACGCGCTGCCTGAAGAGGGGAAATTGGTTTTGACATTTTTAGGTCATCCTTTTTGGCTGATAGTTAATAAATCTGGAGATTTTTCAATTGAAACATAAGAAAATAATTAATAATCATTACCCGGGCAGAGGTTAAAAACAGGATTTTGAGCCACAGATTATCTCTTTGCAGTTTTTTGGGAACTGATTGTTGAAAAGAAAATGGTCTTTGATTTGGTATTTAAATGTATTTTCAATGGTTATTTATAACCTGATCCGGACGTTTTTAGGTATAAGAAACAGAATATGTTATAGAATTATAGGAGAGTCGTATTAAAGATGTTTTATATAACAACCACCCTTCCTTACGCTAATTCTGTACCACACGTAGGACATGCGATTGAGTTTTTTCAGGCTGATGCATACGCCCGATATTTCAGGAAAAAACTGGGTGAACAGAAGGTCTTTTTTAATGTGGGTGTGGATGAGCATGGGTTGAAGGTTTTTACTACTGCCAGAGAGCACGGTAAGAGTGTGAAGCAGTATCTGGATGAGTTGGTGCCCAAGTGGAAGGAATTCTGTGAGAAGTTTCGCATCAGTAATGATTATTTCTATCGCACCTCTGATCCCGATCACCATCGGGGGGCACAGCTGGTCTGGAAGCGGTGTATGGAGAATGGTGACATTTACAAGAAGTACTATGAAGGTTATTACTGTGTTGGTTGTGAGGCCTTTCTTTTGGAGCGGGATCTTGTGGATGGTAAATGTCCCAACCATGGTACTGCTCCGGTTCGCCAATCAGAAGAGAATTACTTCTTCAGATTATCAAAGTACTCCGGAGCAATATTGGAATATCTGCAGAATAACCCTGACTTTCTAAAACCTGCAGCAAAGATGCAGGAGTTGATAAATTTTGTACAGAACATGGAAGACATAAGTATTTCCCGTTCCAGGGCCAATCTTCCCTGGGGGATAGAGGTTCCGGATGATCCTGAACATACAATGTATGTATGGTTTGATGCATTGACTAATTATATCAGGGTTCTGGGTTTTGGCAATAATATGGAACGTTTCAATAACTGGTGGCCGGGAGTTCAGATTTGCGGGCCGGATAATTTAAGGTTTCAGGGAGCAATATGGCAGGGAATGCTGGCTTCACTTGGCCTTCCATTTACAAAAAAACTGCTTGTTCACGGTACTATTATGGGGCCCGATGGACAGAAGATGTCCAAGTCTATGGGGAATGTGGTTTCTCCTCTGGATCAGTATGAAAAATATGGATCCGACATTTGTCGTTTTTATATGTTAGGAGTCCTAAGGCCTTATTCGGACTGTAGTTATCGGGAGGAGGACCTTAAGGATGCTTATAATGCACAACTGGCCAATAATTATGGTAATCTGTTAAATCGGGTCATTCACCTGGGCAATATAAAAGAGGTCGATCTGTTCGATAAATCCAGTATTTCTGCCGAATTCTGTGAAATTGTGGAAGGCTACAGGGAGCAGATTGAGAAGGCTTATGAGAGTTTCGAAATTCATGATGCGGTCAGATTGATTGGAGAGCTGGTCTCTCTGGGTAATCAGCATATTCATGAGAAAGAACCTTGGAAACAGAAGCCTGAACTGGCGAAAATTACTCTTAACAATGTTTCTGCATTGGTCCAGATGGCTACGGAGTATTATGAACCGGTCATACCTGATGGAGCCAAAAAGGCAATGGAAGCATTGCGCAAGAGAGAAAAGATTATTTTATATCCCAGAATTTGATTTTATTATGGAGAAAAAATGAGCAGATACTGGAACAGTACAATTAAAAATCTGCAGTCTTATGTCCCTGGAGAGCAGCCTAAAGACAAACGATATATCAAGTTAAATACAAATGAAAATCCCTATCCGCCATCACCCAGAGTCATCGATGCGATCAGAAATGCGGCCAATGAAGATTTACGACTCTACCCTGATCCCAATGGGGATGAATTACGAAAAGTTATTGCCAGCTATTATGGATTAAATTCAGAGCAGGTTTTTGTGGGAAATGGCTCTGATGAGATCCTGGGTTTTACTTTCGGAGCTTTTTTTGATACTGATAATCCGATTCTGTTTCCGGATATAACCTACAGTTTTTACCAGGTTTATGCCAAGCTCTTCCATTTGAATTACAAAACAATACCGGTGAATGAGTCATTTGGCATTTGTGAGGAACAGTATCTGATTAAGAATGGAGGAATAATTATTCCTAATCCAAATGCTCCCACCTCCAAATATCTTTCTCATCAGCAGATTTTAAAAATGACAGAGTATAATTACAGCAAATGTGGCAAACTGGTTGTAATAGATGAAGCTTACGTTGATTTTGGCGGTGAGTCGGTTGCTAAATACATCAGAGAATATCCAAATTTATTGATAATTCAGACATTATCAAAAGCAAGATCCCTGGCTGGAATGAGAATCGGTTTCGCGCTAGGAGCTGAAGAGCTTATACATGGTCTTAACCGGATCAAGAATTCGTTTAACTCCTATACTCTGGATAGATTGGCGCTGGTGGCTGCCAGAGAAGCTTTTTTGGACAAACCATATTTTGAAGAGACTACAAAGAGAGTGATTCAAACCCGTGAATGGACTATTGGCAGGTTAAGGACTACAGGCTGCACAGTGATGGATTCTATGGCTAATTTTATTTTCATGAGTCATCCTAAAATTGCAGCAGGAGAATTATTTGTAAAACTCAAGGAGCGTGGAATACTGGTGCGATACTTTAATCTTCCCAGAATAAATAATTTTTTACGGGTAAGTATTGGAACTGATGAGCAGATGAGAAAATTCTGTGAAGCAGTGGAAGAAATTGGAATGTTATAACCTGAATAGGACAAATACAATCAATCGATTTAGATAGAAGTATTCTGCTCAAAATAAAACAAACCACACGGTCAGTTTTTTCCGCAGACTATAGTTCCTAAAGACAAAGTGCAACCCTGTATTTTAAAGAGGAATTAATGGATAAGTTAGAACTCAATCCAATTTACATTGCCGGACATTTGAATCCTGACATAGATTCTATTGCATCTGCGATGGGATATGCCTGGTTGTTACACGAACGTGATGGCAGAAATGCCATAGCAGTAAGAACCGGTTCATTGACTGCTCAGACTTCATGGCTATTGCAGACATTGGGACTGGAACCACCGATGCTATTAACAGATGCCTCTTCCAGGTTTAATCGGATAGCCAGACCTTTACCGCCAATTTTACCTGACCGGCCTTTACATGAAGCACTTTCGATTATTTCATCATATTCAATTGGTGTTCCGATAGTAGGTTCCGACAATGTCCCATTGGGATTAGTTACCGGGGGAAGTGTTTTTAAGTTGCTTTCAAATCAGATAAGATCCATGGTTGAATTTGAGAAAGTATCGGTAGCCACTCTACTGTCTATTAAATGTAGAGATTCCATGGATTCTGAAGTTCCGCGATTTCCTTTATCGATGCGGGTCAGTGATGCCAGAAGAAAAGTTTTAAATGAGGAGCGCAACGATTTTATAGTTACCAGGGATGATGGAACTTATTTTGGAGTTTGCAGATCACCGGACATTCTGACACCGCCCAAAATACAGCTGATTCTGGTGGATCACAATGAAGCTTCGCAGTCTATCAGGGCAATTGAGGAAGCTGAACTGATAGAAGTGATTGATCACCACAGGGTTGGGGCACAATCCACTAAAACACCCATACCTTTTTATATCGATTGTGTAGGAAGTACCTCGACTCTTATCAGTGAGAGAATAATGGCTTCGGGATTAATGCCGCCCCCTGCCATTGTAGCTTTACTTCTGGCAGGAGTGATATCAGATACAATGCTTCTTGCATCACCGACCACTACTAAAAGAGACAATAAAATTGTGGAACGTTTAATGGAATTGGTAAGAAAAAGTGAAATTTTGCCTTATAAGAATTATCAGGAATTTGGAGAAGCTTTAATCTCAGTAAGTTCAAGCCTGTCGGTTTTATCGCCGGACAAGATTGTAATGACCGATCTGAAGCTATACAATATGAATGAAAAGAAATTTGGCCTGGCCCAGATTGAGGTGGGAAATCTTAATGAACTTAGTCCCAGAGTTAATGAGATTTCAGAAGCATTGGAAGAGTTATGCGAATCCAAGGGTTTGGAGTTTGCGATATTAATGGTAACCGATGTGGTCAGATCCAACAGTAGATTGGTAGTAGCAGGGAATCAGGCATTGTTGAAAGATCTTCCGTATACTCCATTAACTGACCATACGCTGGATGCAACCGGTATAGTCAGCCGGAAAAAGCAGTTGCTGCCAGTGGTTTTGGGACTTCTGGAATGATATTCTTTTTGACATCCGATATATAATCTGCTACAAATAATAAAGGCATGGAATTGCAGAAGTATGAAATCCTGCCTTTTTTATTTCATTATACTTGATCTTGATCTGCTGACTCAAGCGAAAATTAATACTGGCCGTTTATTTGCAGGTTTTCAGTTACAGAAACTTTAAAGGGCGTTTCTGTATATGAAAAATAATCGGCTTTTTGAATTGGATGCATTACGGGGGATAGCTGCTCTGGCAGTTGTAGTGTATCACTATTTTTACCGTTACAACGAATTAAACAATCGGCCAGATGAGATCATCAGCTGGGTATATTTTGGAAAGTACGGGGCACAGTTCTTTTTTATAATAAGCGGGTTTGTCATATACTGGACATTGAGCAAAGTGGAGAAGCCACTGGATTTTCTGATATCCAGATTTTCAAGGTTATACCCGGTATATTGGGTAGCGGTTATAATTACTTTTTCTGTAGTGAAAGTTGCAGGACTTCCTGGCAAAGAGGTATCAATCAATGAGGCAATTTGTAATCTGCTGATGTTCCATGAATATTTCAAGATACCTCATGTGGACGGGGTTTACTGGACATTGACTGTAGAGCTGACATTTTATTTCTGGATATTTATACTTTACCTGAGCAAACAATTGAAATGGGCAGAATACTGGATGTTACCGGTTTTAATAGCAGCAGTCCTGCAATCGATCGGTTTTTTCAAATTACCTGAGATTGTAAATAAAATTTTAATTATTTATCATATAAATTTTTTCATTGCAGGGATCTCATTTTACAAGATTATCAATAAAATTTCAGACAGATTTACGATTTCATTGATTTTAATTTCACTAATATCAATTGTATTTATAATGTCTTTTAAGCATTTTCTGGTGTTTTCAGTTTTTTATATCATTTTTTATCTGGCAATATCGGGTAATTTGAAGTTTTTATCTCTTAAGCCGTTCGTTTTTTTGGGCGGAATCTCCTACTCCTTATATTTGCTGCATCAAAATGTAGGATTTGTGATTTTAAACAAATTTCACGAAAACCAGTTACCATCAGTATCAGGCGCTTTTCTATCGATTGCTCTTTGTGTGTTAGCCGCCTCTTTATTAAACAAGTATGTGGAAAAACCGTCTCTCTTGGCAATAAGAGATTTTTATGGAAGTAATCAAAGAATGAAGCGGGTTAGAGAACTGTTCTCCTTTAGCTTCAGAAGTACTTCATCGGTTTTCATTTCTGATAAGCAAATTTCAGGTGAGATCAGCCAGATACAGAGACTCAAAGCTTCTTCTATGGACAAAGGGCAATCTCAATCTGGTTCAGGATAAACGATGTAAGGAAAAGTTGGGTTTGAATCTGATAAAAAGTCGTCTTTTTAAAAACAACTTTTTATCAGAAATTTTCTCTTCAGTCTTACTTTCCTTCCATGTTCATTTTCCTGATATTGAGATTATTGATATCCAAAGTATCAATTTTCAGGCTTTTTATCAATAGTTTGGCAATCATCAGTCTGCCAATAAAAAATATTCCCAGAGCAGTTAAACCGGCAAAAAAGGAAACGCTTGCCCTGAGTCTGGTCAAGAAGGCATTCATTCTGAGAATGTTAATTGATCGGACCGGTTGATGATGCAGAGGAAAAACATTTCTGCATTTCCAATGTTCCATAAGCCTCATTATTCACCTCCCTTGAAAAGAAAAAAAGAAGAGGTAGTAATAGTTGATTAGTTGCCTCATACATTTAGATTTCGATTTAATCTGGTACAACTTGGGAATTTAAAGGTGTTTCAAAGTGGATCAAGCGTTTTTAAATAGAACCGGTTTAAAGAGCTCTATGCTGTTTATAACAAACAGTTGGCCGAATTGGGATAATATAGAAATGGTTTTTAGCACAATATATCACCTTCTGAATGAATTACGGTGAAAATGGCGCGAAACAGGCAAAAGTTTAAGTAGATTTAAACCCCAAAAAATAGTGTCAATTATTAATTTAAGGTTTAGTTCCAGTTTTGAAAAACCGGAAAGTGAAAAATGGCATGCTACTTGCATAAAAGATGCAGAAAAATTAAGTGATGCAAAAAAGTATCACAGGAGGTAATTAAATGATAATGTATGATCCAATGTATTTGGTTTTTGCCTTGCCTGGACTGGTATTGGCACTGTTGGCTTCATGGTATACCAAATCGACCTTTAAAAGGTTTTCTAATTGGCAGTCACCAAACGGTCTCACTGGTGCGCAGGCTGCTTATCAGATGCTCTCTTCTGCAGGAATTAATGATGTGCGAATAGAACAGGTTTCAGGATTTCTTTCCGACCATTATGATCCTAGCTCCAGGGTTTTGCGACTTTCACCTTCGGTTTACAGCGAAAACAGCCTTTCTGCAGTTGGGGTGGCTTGTCATGAAGCAGGTCATGCAATCCAGCATGCCAGAAGTTACGCGTGGCTTCATTTAAGGACAGCTATGGTTCCTCTTACTAATATCTCAAGCTGGTTTTCTTATATTGTTATTACCATGGGATTTCTTTTTTCATCAAGCTCACTTGTGGGATTAGGGGCGATTCTTTTCAGTGGGGCAGTGGCTTTTTCGTTGATAACACTGCCAGTGGAGTGGGATGCCAGCAGAAGAGCGAAATTTGCTATGGCTCAGGCAGGGCTTTTGCCCAGTAAAGATGCTCATAATGCAGGTAAAGTACTTGATGCGGCTTTTTTGACATATGTTGCTGCGGCAGCCAGCTCCATTCTGACTCTGCTTTATTATCTTTTTAGGGCAGGTCTATTGAGTACAAGAGACGATTAATCCATTTGACTAAGAGCCTTGCCCTAACAAAAAGGGTAAGGCTTAAAGATTAGTTCCGCAAGTATACCATTAAGATTTTCTGCTATCTGTTCCCAAAATCTGATTACCGGTCATTAATTTGCAGAATATTTCAGATAGGCATTATATAAGTATTAATAAAAAATTAATTAATACTGGTAAATTCAGTCTTATTGGAAAATTAATTTGATATACATAAAGAAGCTTCTGGACCGGATCCGTTGGGACTTTTCTTTCTCACAGGCGCACTTTGAGCTTGAATATGAAGACAGAGTAAACGGTTTAGTAAGGGTTTCGCTTGAACAGATCGTTTCAATTGATTCTCAGTCTTTCACTCTTGAAGACCAAAATATTAGGAAAGTTACAATTCCTCTTCACCGAATAAAAGGAGTGTATCGTAATGGTGCTCTTATTTGGGAAAGAAGACCCAAAGACGAGTGAATTGTTTACCTTTATGGAATAACTCCAAAGAATGGTTTATGATTGATTATCTATAAACGGATGTTAATAACCAGATTATTTTTTGTAATGGTATAGCTTTGCCACAATAGCACATGAGCAATCCCTCCGTAGTAAAATGAATAATAAAATATTCCTGAAAAATGTTTTTTTTGTTGATATTATATTAACTATATACTATAACTGCTTTGCTTAGTTTGTGATTTCCTGGAAACCGCTGCAAGAGAATTTTTACAGTGGTCTTGTTTGCAGATTGTAGTTTCCTGTTACTGAAAATGTTGCTAAAATTTCAGGGGGGAATTTGTGGGTTTTCAGGACACAAAGAGAATAGTGGTGGTAGACGATACGGAGTCTGTCGCATTTGTTATTAAGAGCTTTCTTGAGGATGAGGGATTCATGGTATCGGCACATGAAGACCCCCAGGATGCGTTAAGTGATATAGGGAGCAATGGGGCAGATCTGATAATTACAGATTATACTATGCCGGGCATGAATGGCATCGAGCTGGTTGAAAGAGTAAAGAAACACAATCCCCGAACAGATGCGATAATCATAACGGCTGATCCCTTAAGAATTTCCGGAAATGAAGATCATTTTGAAGTTATCGAGAAAACCCAGGGTTTCATTAAAAAGATTATTGCAGCTGTTTACAAAATCTTTAAAATGACCCCTTGATGTATATTCCTGCCTGATTTGCACGACTAAATTTTTCTGATTTCCTCATTTCTAAGTAGTTTATATCCATTTTTTGAAAACAGTTCAATTGCAGCATCAGTATTTTCAAACTTCATAAATAAGATTGCTTTATTAGATGTCTGCTCGACAAATGAATAAGTGTACTCAATATTGATATTGTGTTTGTCACAAAGATTCATCAGATCATAGAAAAGACCTTCACGGTCTTCAATTTGCACCGCTATCACAGGATTCTGCTTAACCATAAAACCGGTGTTTTTTAGCACCTCGCAGGCTTTTTCCGGCTGATTTACTATCATTCTCAAAATCCCAAAATCGGAAGTATCCGCAACAGTCAAAGCCCTTATGTTAATATTATTATCCCTGAGCACTTTCGCCACACTAGCCAGTCTGCCTGCCTTGTTTTCCAGAAAAACGGAAATCTGCTGAACTTTCATTAGTCCTCCTCAAATGTTTCTCACATCGATTACTCTTTTAGCTTTTCCCTCACTGCGTTCAATGCTCCTGGGCTCAACCAGTTTCACTTTACTGTGAACCAGAAGCTCCTCTTTAAGAGCATGTTCTATCTCTTTTTCCTTATTTTCTATATAACGGATTTCGTCTGAGAACAGTGTCTCATTCATCTCGACTTTCACCTCAAGAGTATCAAGCGATCCCTTTCGGTCTACCAGAATCTGGTAATGTGGTTCAACCCCATCGATTTTGAGTAGAACATGTTCGATCTGGGATGGGAAAATATTGACTCCGCGTATTATCAGCATGTCATCGGTTCGACCCATGATTCTGTGCATCCGCACTGAAGTTCTCCCACAGCGACATTTCTCCCGATTTAAATAAGTAATATCTCTGGTTCGGTAGCGGATAACTGGTGTACCCTCCTTTGTGAGGGTAGTAAAAACCAGTTCCCCCTCTTTACCATCCTCAAGCTGCTGGCCACTTACCGGATCAATTATCTCCGGATAAAAATGATCTTCATAAATGTGTAACATATCCTGACATTCGCATTCAGAAGCAACCCCGGGGCCTATAATTTCAGTAAGTCCGTAAATATCGATGGCTTTGAGGTGTAACTTGCTTTCAATCTCATTGCGCATGTTTTCACTCCAGGGTTCTGCACCGAAAAAACCTGCTTTTATTGGAAAGCTGGAAAAATCCATACCAAGCTCTCTTGCTGCTTCAGCTAAATAGAGACTGTATGAAGGAGTACAGGCTAAAACTGACGAACCAAAATCTTTCAAAACCGATAACTGTCTTTTGGTATTTCCACCAGAAATGGGAATAATGGTTGCGCCGATTTTTCTGGCACCGTAGTGAACCCCTAAACCACCGGTGAAAAGGCCATAACCATATGCATTGTGAACGATGTCGTTTTTGGTAGTATCACCCATTGATAATGTTCTGGCCATAACCTCAGACCAGATATCAATATCTTTTTGAGTATATGCATCCACCACCGGTTTCCCTGTCGTCCCAGATGAAGTGTGGATCTCAACAATTTCACTCATATCTGTTGCCAGTAACCCATAAGGGTACACATCCCTCATATCTGTTTTAGTGATGAAAGGAAGTTTTTGAATATCTTCCAGTGATTTGATATCCGATGGTTTCACTCCTTTTTTGTCCATCTGCTCTTTATAAAAGGGAACACGGTTATATACCCTCAGGACCAGTTCTTTGAGATTTTGCAACTGAAACTTACGCAATTCGCTAGTTGGCATAGTCTCGAATTGTTCATTCCATATCATTTTAACTACTCCGATCTATTTAACTCTAAACAGAGGCCATTTTGTCGCGATAATTCAAATTGTAAAAAACAGCTTGACCCGTTTTTGCCACAAGTTGAATAACATAATTTATGGAGAAGTGGGGGTTGGCATTAAGCTTTAACTATTTTAAGGATAGGAAGAAAAAGGTATAAACAAGTGAAATCAACTCTGAATAAACCGTTTTAACTCCTTCACTACTCTTCCACCATTTATCGCAATCATAATCTGCATTTTTTATAGAAATTTTTCCTACCTTGATCCGTGGTTTTAGAACCTTCCCAAATACCATTGCAGAGCGTCTGGTATGCGCTCCAAGAGATATTAAATCGATCTTTTTAACCGAAATTTCTGAGCTTTCCAGCCATTTTTTCAAGGCAACCGCTGATTGATAAGTTCTATCTTTTCTGTAACTTTCAGCAGGAACAGCTACGATTAAGGAGTCTGCAATCCCCATTTTCTGGAAACTATGCCAGGCAAGATGAGCATAAGTTTTAAATTGAAGCAGATAAGACCCCTGATCCAGAGGACCTCCGGTGGAAATAAGCAATTTGTAATTTCCCTCGGAAAAAATTCTGGCAGCTTCTTTTAGTGCATAATCGGGTTGCCATCCTTCCACAACAAGAAGTTCACCTCCCACTGGGGCTGATTTTGCCAGATAAGGGTGAATATCAAGCAGGAAAATTAAAAGAATGGCAGATAAATTGAGCCCGATCAATACCCACCCTGTAATCGTTGGAGTATAGATAGAGGTTTTTTTGAAAAGCGGAGGTAATTTCATAAAATTTTTAAGCATTGCACACCAGATGTTCAAGTCTGGTATTATTTTAATCTGATTTGGATGATTTAACTTTAGTGCTTTTTTGGGTGAAATATCATTCCCTGAAAGGCTTGGACAATCTGTTTTTTTAAGAAAAAAAGATTGATGTCTCAATCTCTGTATCAAAAATCTAAAGGTTCAAAATAAGGTTGCATCACCAAAAAATCAAGAGAATCATTCATTAAATTCGCAGAAGCTTAATGGGATTACTATGAAAAAAACAATTGTTATCTATAAAAGTACTTCCGGGTTCACTAAAAAATATGCTGAATGGATTGCACAATCTCTAGACTGTGAGCTGTTAAATCATAAGCAGGCTGACCTGAATAAAATGCTTGATTACTGGTGGAAGTCTCCACGCAGTTGGTATAAGCGGAGTAGATATAATTAGAAAAAATCTTCCCAGGTTAAAAGAAAAAACAATTGTGATATTTGCAACAGGCGCTTCTCCTGTTTGACAGGGAAAACCTTCGGAAGTATTAAGCAGAAATTTTTCCTCCGATCAGCAGAAACAGATAACATTTTTTTATTTGCGCGGAGGCTTCGATTTTAACAAACTTGATTTTGTTAATAAGATTTTGATGACTTTAATGAAATGGAAAATAAAATTCAAGAAAAAATGGGATCCTAATGACAAAGGCATGATGGAGGCATTTTCGAATCCTATTGATTTTACCGATAAAGACAATCTGAAGGAACTACTGAATTTTATTTCTCAAAACAATAAATACTATTTGTAAAAAGCAGTTAAATGCGATATACTTATTAAACCTAAAAACCGCAGTAGGTGACGATGAAGAACCGTAAAATATTGATGCAGAAAGGCTTGAAGTCCTTGAAGGTTTTATCTATTGGTGATAAGACCGAAAGGACTGAATGCCTTTATGCGCAATAAATTTCGTGTTATTCGCGTCAATCTACTGCGGTTTTTAGGTTAAAACTGTCAAAAACAAAACCAGTTAACGAACAGGCTGAAAAATGAAAAAGATAGACATTTCTGTTTTTCTGATTATTGTTTGTATGTGCTTTTCAGGTAAAGCCAATGACTCACCGGTTTGCCCCTTTTTATCCTTATATTCAGGGAAGTTTTTCTTTATTCCACTGGACAGCATACAAATAGACAAGACATCAGAATTAAGCGGCGAATTCAGCGATTCTTTTTTTTGTCTTGCAGCAAACCAACTGCTTTTGCACTCACTGTCTCAAAGGCTCACACCAGTGTCAAATGAGAATGTTGAGTTTTCTTCGCTAAGGAGTAGAGCTCTTTCTAATAATAAGGCAGATATTGACAGCTTGACTGTTTTTATTCGGGAAATTGTCGGGAAAAGTGGTTCAGATTATGTGGTAGTGCCCTATTGCTGCAGCTTGCGACAGGAAATAAAAAGCCAGAAAGGCTGGAGAGATGCACGGGGAGGGCCCAGCTATGAGCGCCCGGTAAAAAATACTGCCATTGCCAAAATTCAGATGAAAGTCTGGGATAAGGATGGAAAACTGATTTGTGAACTTAAGGGTACCGGTAAAAACACCAAACCCATGTTTTACTCTTTTTTTAAAAAACGGATCAAATTAAAAGATCTGGTAAGTTATTCACGCAAACCGTTTGCAAATCCCCTGATCCGTGCTTTAAACAGGGCAGTAAAAGATCTTACAGAAAATTAGTTTTCCCTTCATGCTTTGGGGAAATGCTTTTTATAAACTCTCCAGGTACTGCTGATCAGAGTATCAACATCGCTGTATTTAGCTTTCCAGCCAAGAATCCTGTATGCTTCCTTTGATGATGCTACCATTTTTGCTGCATCTCCTGGCCTACGGGCTGCAATCTGGGCTGGAATCGCTTTCCCTGTTATCTCACGTGCTTTCTGCACCATCTCTTTTACACTGATCCCGTTTTGGCTTCCCAGATTTACGGTGATACTGCTGTCAGTTTCTGCTATGTATTCAAGTGATTTAACATGTGCATCCGCAAGATCATTAACATGAATATAGTCACGGATACAGGTACCATCTTCTGTCTCATAATCATCCCCAAAAATCGATAATTGCGGACGTATACCGACAGCAGTTTCCATAACTACAGGAAGCAGATTCTCGGGTTTTCGCTCTAAACCGTGTATTCTCTGATCGATGTCATAACCGGCAGCATTGAAATATCGCAAGGCTGCATACCTCAATCCCTTCAGCCTGTCATACCACCCAAGGAATCTCTCAATTTCCAGCTTTGTAAAGCCATAATAATTTTGCGGCTCTACAGGATGAGACTCATCTACCGGGAGATATTTTGGTTCGCCATATATTGCAGCTGAAGAAGAGAAGACCATTTTCTTAACACCGCAATCCATGGCAGCATTTAACAGGTTGATAGTCCCGTTTATGTTATTTATTGAATACTTCTCAGGGATAATCATCGATTCGCCCGCAGCTTTAAAGGCAGCCAGATGAATGAAAGCATCTATACCACCATTTAAAGCCTGCCGAATCTGCTCATAATTCATGATATCACCATGAATAAAGGCTGCTTCTGTAAATAGATTTTCCCGGTCGCCGCTGGATAAATTATCAAAAACAGTAACTTTATGCCCTCTGTCCAGTAAAGCCCTTACCACGTGACTACCTATATATCCTGCTCCTCCAACTGCCAATACATGCATTACTCTTAACTCTCCATTATTTTCTGTTTTTTAATGCTGCCAGTAACGCTTCACCAAATTCACTGGAAGCTTCTGTTTTTTCAGCAGGTGTTTTAGCCTGCTTTTTTATGAATTCACTAACTTCCTGCTGATCCTGTTTTGCCTCTTTTATCCCATAGGAGAGAGAAATCCGACGGTTTTCGGTATCGACCGATTCTATTATTACCTTAACAGAATCACCTTCATTTAATGAATTCTTTTTTTCAGGGGAGATGTTAGCAAAAACAAGAAGTCCGGTTACTCCTTCTGCCAAGTCAATAAAGTAACCGTACTTTGATTTTTTTGCTACAGTTCCGGTGATCTCCGACCCGACAGGGAATCGGTAATCAGCATCACGCCAAGGGTCATTTGAAATATCTTTAAGACTGAGGGAAATCGATCTCTTTTTCTCATCTATACCCAGGATATTTACCTGCACCAAATTACCTTCCTGAACTATTTCAGAAGGATGATGGACTCTTTTGATCCATGACATCTCAGAAACGTGTACCATTCCTTCGACACCGGGTATAAGCTCGACAAACGCACCAAAATTGGTAATACGTGTGACTTTCCCCTGAACCGATTGACCTACAGAAAACTTTTCAGAAACACTGTCCCATGGATTATCAAATACCTGCTTGATAGAAAGAGAAATTTTGGAATTTCTGACTGGCTTCTTTTTTTCCACTTTCAGAACGATTACTTCTACATCCTGACCAACCTTGAAGGAATCATCCAGTTTTTCTGCTCTTTCCCAGGAAACCTCAGAAATATGTACCAGGCCTTCCAGACCACCTAAATCCACAAAAAGCCCAAACTCAGTGATCTTGGAGATCTTTCCCTGAAGAACCTTTTTTTGTTCGGCACATTTTTCCAGTTCCTCCAGTTTTGATTTTAAGCCTTCTTCCAGAAGAGGAATGCGGCTTACAACAATGTTTCTTCCTCCCTCTGTGATACGTGTGATCATTACATCCAAATTCTTGCCCAAATAACTGTTAACATCCTCAGTAAATTTTACATCTATTTGGCTGATCGGGCAAAAAGCTCTGTGTCCCATAATTTTGAGATTCAATCCGCCGATATTTACACCAGTCACTTTACCCTGAACCGGAACTTTGTTGTTGAGTGCATCGTAGAGATCCTGAACCGGGGATGATTGCCCGCTGATGCTTTTGCTGAGAACTGTCTCATTATCATTATTAGATACCACGTATGCAGTAATCTTGTCTTTCTCTTTAACAGTGACTTCGCCGTTTTCATCAGTTAGTTCCACTTTTTTGATCATGGCCTCGTTTTTTGCACCAATATCTAAAAATATGAATTCGGAACCGATCCGAGAGACTATTCCAGTAACTTTGGATCCTACCTTTATATTTGCGGGGGTTTTATGCTCAAAATCATTGATCATCCGAAGCAGATCTTGAGATGCCTGCTGATCCTGAGAATGTTCATCGAAAAAATTATCAAGGTTCTTGTCGTTCATATTAAGGACTCCTGGAAAATGAAGGCGCGCAAATATTTAAAAATAGGATAATATACTTAAGCGGCCTATAAAAATAGCTATTTGGTTGGCCATAATCAAAAAAATACTGCTTAAACGAGATTTTATTGTGGGACGGGCGACCTCCCCAGATTAGAAATTAGATTTAAGCTTTTAAAACTTATGGAATAAGAAGTCTGATATCCTGTCTTCTATTCCTTGGAAATAAAATCTTAAATCTCATATCCCAGATAAGAGATTAGATTTGAGTTTTTTGATTTTAGATTTTATGAATAAGAAATCTGATATCCTTTTTACTATTTCCTGAAATCTCAAATTTCTGTTATTTGTTATCTCCGCTTGTAAAACATATCTTTTATATTTATTTTGCTTTTTACCATGAAACAAAAACATAACAACTGGTATATGCATATTTTCAGCTACCCTGTT